>JADJSV010000005.1 GCA_016711505.1 Bacteroidota bacterium
CATCAATACCAGAGACTACAAATCCAGTCGAAGGAGATGGTACAGTTGTCATTTCTTATTTTTTGAATATCGGTTTCTGATGAGACTCAATTATAATAAGCTCAATGGAAACAATGATGATGGAAATTATTACGATTGAAAAATTCTCCTTGACTACCCAGGTATATTTGCCAAAAAATATCCGGCAAGGAGCAAGTCAAAACCCAGACGATTCACCTACAATGTTGTAGAGGATAAAAGCTTGAATAGTTCATTCGCGCCTAACCCGCACAAATGGAGCAAAGGTTCTGACAATTAGAACAAACCGTGAGTTAATATCGTTTTTACCGCCATGCTTTTCATAAATTAGTGATCTTGCTGAGTAAATGTTTCAAATTTATGAACCGGAAGTTCTTTTCAAAAACTTTTTGATCCAAGAAATTTCCAATGCCTTAATTAATTTTATCTCCTAAGATCGCAGCTACAAAGTAAAACTACTAATAACCAGATGTTTCAATACTCCCAATGCAGCAATTGCGCCTGCAGTAAAGAGAAGTGAATCTCCGGCAGAAATGGTGTGATCCACAAAACCTGTTTCGCAAAAATTAATCAAAAATAGTATCAGAGTAAGTCAGTTTTTGTAATCAGTCACTATGGTAAGCAAATGCTTATCGAGGTGTAAAAAAAAGTCAAGAAATTCTCTGCTAACTCCATATGTACTTATTATGATTATTCCTGCAATGATCTACACCAATACATTTAATATGCTTCTCCCAATGACTTGAAGACAGAAACCTATTTCATTTACCTTTTATTGCTTTTGTACTATTTCTGTAAACTGATTTTGCATAAAGATAGTAATAATATTATAAAAGATAGTAATACTATCATAAAATATTTTTATCTTTGGGGCGCTAGAAAAATCATACTAAGACAATTGAATTCATGGAACTGTCATTGAATAAAAATGAATAATAATTGTTTCTACGTGATCCGGAAGAAACAGAACTCATGAGGAGATCATAAAAATAGTATAATACTGATCCATAAAACAGGCTTTGAGTCGTTCACATTTAAAAACTTCCAGAAAAAATAGGTACAACAGAGCTGGTATATACAAGTATTTTAAGAAAATAAGCACAGGTTGCTTATTTATATTGTTTCCTGGTATTGGAGCTGGCTGGAGTTTAAGGTAATGGTTCACACTAATAACGTTGAATCACACAAGTTAAGCTAAAAAAAATAATTGAGATACTTACAACTGATGTCAAGGATGAAATAGAGACCAAGCATATTGACGAACGTTTATTGCACCCAGATCGTCAGAATGGAAGGATCAAAAGCATACCTCCCAAGAAATGTAACTGACGATAATAAGCAGCAATTATTTAAACCTTCCAAAGATCTTTGTGGAACGGTAGCTGCAGCTATTCTGGAGTAATAACCCTAAATATAAATATCACGTTCACTTGCAAGCAGTATCATTGAGATGGCACATTATCAAACTTTTTATGCTGAACCTTCCCATGCTATTTATTTTGGCAATGTGAAGGATGACGAGGAAAGTGATAAAGTTTTTTGGAGGATATGGTTTTGCGTCTATAAAATCCTGACCGGGCATGAGATTGACTTATATAAATATATAAAGACTCAAGTCCAGGATTGGATTATGGTAGAAAGCGGGAAGAATCTTAAAATCTCAAGAATTTCATTCCAAAAACCATGGATTTTTAGTCAACTGTTTGATTTTAGAGTCAGAAATTAGTTTGAAAATTTTGTAAAGGAAAATCTTTACCTTTGCCCTCCCAATAGTAAAATATTGGAAAACCAGCAGAAGTAGCTCATTTGGTAGGCTGACCTTGTTAAGGTCAAGGGTGGCCAGTTCGAGCCAGTCTTCTGCTCCAAAACTCTCTCTTTTTGAGAGAGTTTTTGTTTATAAGAATAGTTCTATCTTTAGTTTGAGTATGCTCTGGTGGTGGAACTGGTAGACGCAGGACTTAAAATCCTGTTCCCGTTGAGGGAGTGCGGGTTCGATTCCTTGAGTGCAGATAATAAGTTAAAACCCCTGTAAATATTTCACTTCTGGAGTTTTGTGACTCTATGTCTCCTTTTCTATTACTTAAACATTACAAACATTTAATACTCTATCATTCATCATAATGGTTTTTCGCCAAAATTTTCATCTTTAAAATTACTTAGATTTTGATATTCCCAAACTTGATTGCGTTTTCAAATTTCAAGAAATGTTGTTACTTGGTTTCTTTAAACATTTAAACAAATCTAACTTGGAAACTATCATTGTTGCTATTGTAGCTTTAATCATTACTTATTTCATAGTAAAGGTGCGGTTGAATCTACAATTGGTGAAAAGATGAAAAAACATCTTACTTCTCAAGCTGAATACTTGGAGATATTTAGCGCAAAAGATAGGATGCACTCAGAAGGAATTTCAACAATGAAAAAAACCCTTGGTCGGAAAGATAAACCTTCAACAAAGAAAGAGTAGTTATAATTGCCGCAATTATTTATTTTCATTTGATGCAGGTGGGAAATTTATTATTTCTCTCCTTATTATAAATTTAGGGCGAACATCTTGGATCCTACAACTCCGACCGGCTTTGCTTTCGAAATACTCAATCAGTTGAATATAAACTCTCATAAGGTTGCATCATCCGTTCATTTAATGTTCTTTTCAGTCGCTCCGCTCCGCCCTCTGTGATAAATTCACCTAAGTTTTGCCATGCGATTGACTTTTGACTTATCGCCCCTTTGGCTTCTCCCTTATGACCTTTGGTGCTGGCATTGTTATAAAATGAAATAATTTATTTGAGTTGGAATGTTAGGTTTTGTTAGGTTTTTCTGTCTACTTTCATCTTCCGATTCGTTGTAAGGTGGTACCCAAAAAACCTTCTTAATGTCCTCTTGCATTTCTTGAGATAAGTCAATATTGACTGTTAAAATTGATAATTCTTCACAGAATAATTTTCAAGTAAATACTATCTTACTTACTTCCACATTTTCCAATTCAGGGTATTTATTTAAGGAGTCTTTTCAAAGTCATATTACAAGATAGTCAAGAATTTCTATTTATTCTTCCTGCCTGCTTAGCAATTGTCAACCTTATGATGGTGGACTAAATGCGGAGAATTGGGTAAGTTCATCATAAAAATTGCTACTATAAAAGGGTAAGGGCTTTTAAGGCTTCACCTGAAGCGTTTTAAGGCTCTCTGCAGGTTGCTCATAGGGAGAATTCAAGATATGCCTTTTTGTTTAGAAGCTTTGCATTGGCTCTAATTTGGTTCTTCCTTGCCTTCTTATCTTCTTTAGAAAGGATACTATCATCAAGGATGAAATCTTTTTATAATCAATTCATCAAAGTTGAATCCGAAAATAACGCCTAGTTCCTTACCTACAATAAAGGTAGTGTGGATGTATTTAAGTGTTTCTTTTATTCGGTAACTGAGAAGGCATCGCCTTTGTGATTTTGTCGTATGTATCCATTAAGTCTTGATTGCATTGGAGGATAAAGTCAAGTTTCAAAATATCGTTAACTGTTAGCTTCCCATTCGAAATAGCTTCCCGGGTGCAATATTTTTTCTCAAACCGGATTAAGAAATCAATTATATCTATGCCTATTGATGATAAATCCCTTCGTATTGGCTTTAAATATAGTTGTTTCAGTCGCCTTCTTCATCATACATTTTTACAATCTCAATTCCTTTCTTGACAAAGTATTTACCATGTACTTCAGGTTTGTTTAGATGCCCGGGTAAATCTAAATGATTCTGAATAACAATCTTTTAGGCTTTTATTTGTGTTAAAAGTTTGCTGAATGGTCAAACTCCTCTCTGGGCTGGGAACAAGTCTACATTGATTACATCAGATACATAGAGAAAGTGCATCGCGAAAATCCATACAAGGGAAAAGTAATGTTGTACCCATTCCATAAACATTGGAAATTTCCGCAACTTTTAGTTGCCCGGTTGCCTCATTCATCTTAATGGATATTTCCGTATGATGTCTTCATCCTATAATTGGATGCTACATTTTTCACCTGAAGAAAAAAACTTTCCTCGCATTGGTTGAAATGAGGTTGCTCAACTTTCAGCATCTTACCTGTGTCTTTTACCAAGTCATTCGCGCTTAAGCTTAGTCATCCCACAAAAATCCCCTGCCTTATCGTAGGGGGTTTTTTATTTGAATGTTGTAAGGATTTCTGATGCTTTGAATTTACATTCCGGGAAAATATGTATTTCAATTTCCGCCCATCCTCCGCGACTAACAAAGACTAACAAGTCGTCAGTACCTTTGATGTCACCAGTCCCAAACAGATACCCCTGCATTTTATAGTTTTGCCAGATGCTCGAATGAAAGTGAGTTATTAATAAGCTTATAAATAGATTCTTCATTCTTTTTTAAAAGTAGCTAGAAATTGACCTACGGGCGAGCCTCTGCCACACTTCCCTTTACTACTGCGAATGGAAAGCGATTAATACGCGCTCAGGTAAATGGCCTTTACTGCCATCCTGAGGGTAATGGCTTGTTGGTACAGGTTTTTTTGCTTATGGGTCAAAATATGATGTCTTATCCCTTCCATGCTTATGCAGTTTTAGAGGTTTCAATCATATGCGATTCAAGAAGCTTATTCAGGTCTTCAAGCTTTACAAAAATCTTTGAGCCAAATTGACTAAAAGGAATAATTCGCTTTGACCTCCACGACTGCCAAGTACGGTTACTTATACCTAAGAGCGGAGGTACATTTTTAGATTCAATCCAATTTAACTTGAATGATTGCTCCGGCTTTTGCTTTAGTAGTTCTTTGATTGTGATGATGTCCTGCTCGATTCGATTCAGTTTTCATGGGATGGAGTAGAGTTATTGACTTCATTTGCTTATTAATTTCCCGTAAAATTCGCGATTAATGGCAAAGGAAAAAGTACTGATTCAATGCAAAAGAATAGAGTTGTTGGTACTCCATACCTGCAATAGTTTTTAATCAGTTCGTCAGGTGAAGAAATTCTAACCAATCCATCAACATTATTGAGAATCACAAAATCGAAATAAATTCATGTATTAAAAGATATAAACCTTTTTTATTCTTGTTTTACTGGAATATCGATAGCAAATATGATAAGCAATTTTTTATTATATCCCAAAGCTTGTAATTCACATTTAGTCTTTTTTGGTATAAGACTTTGACTTTGCTGGCTTAATAAGCTTCCCTTTTAAAGACTGGGAGATGATTAATAAATTAAGAGTATATAAAATTTTACTTTTCCTGTTTTGTTTTGATAGTTACCTCATAAAATCTGAATTTATTGCATCCACAATTTTAAATCTTTCAGCATCTGTCTGTAAAATGTTTTAAAAGTTTCATCATTTAATTAACGAGTTTGAGTTATTTCTACAACAACATAACAAACCAGCAAGGTTGTCAATATTATTTTACTCCATATCTTTTGAAAATTCCTTATCAAATTAAATTGCTTTTGGTCTATTTCTAAAAGTAGGGCTTGGGAGTGCCAAGTTCAGTATAAAGTCGCCTTCGGAAAAATATTCGGAAAGTACTTATCAAGAAAATCAATATTAGCGCCACTGATAATCATGCGAATAGTTTTAACATAGCTTCCTCAACTTTCGCATCATCTAAAGATGTAATGTAAGTTTCCAGTTGTAGCAAATTTTCATGACTAAAACCGCCTGAATCATTTTAGGATTCATGTCCTTATCAAGTGCATATTGCACACACGAATGGCGTGAAATGCGAAATGTAACTGTTTTAGAAATGTCAGCCTTTTCAACTTCTCTTTAGATTCTTGCCAAATATTGTATTCCAGGATACTATCTTATTATAGATGCTCTTTTCATGTCCGGCTAAAATCTTTCATTACTAAAGAACTTAAGCTTATCATCTAATTCTCGAAAAGAAAATCATCAAGCTTTACCCCACCCAAGATGTATTGTTTGAGTTGCTTTTTGCTTCAGGTATTAATGGAATATTCTATTGAGTTGACACTATTCCTATTCTTTGACACCTAACTTACAATAGCTTAGCCTTCAGCAACATTTGACCGTAGCATGATAATAAGGTCGCCTGCTCTTATGCCTCCGCAGTAAGCAAATAAAGAAGCAATTACCGGGTATCGGTTTAAAGATGAATCCTTTTCAAGTTTTAAATCTTCATCTCTAGCAATTTCACCACCGTCAATTTGATTTTATTGGTGGTGTTTATCTTACCTTAAATTTATCAAAAGGGTTTTGGCTTATTTCTATAATATCTTCTTGAATAGCTTGATTAATTAGCCCGCATATTTTGAAATGTTCATACACGGGTATTTTGATGCAAGCCTGACATATAAGTTTTCAAAGTCTTTTAGAAAGGTGACTGTTATTCTATCAAATGGGGACATGCTCATTTTTCTACAAGTCTTTTAGTTTATTATTTAAAGTTGTTGATATCGCTTAGAAGTACGATAAGCCCCGGATTCAGCAAATCTTTTTATTATGCGATTCAAGAACAACATAAAATCAGTTGATGATTCACCCTTGAATCTCTTTACTATCTTTCCTTACTTGGATTTTAGAGCGGGCTCAAACTCTCTTTGTCACTCTTTAATTGGCTTAGTTGTCTTGCCAATGAATCATTGGAAGCAGTTTCACCCTCCGCGCCCGTGTCAATTTTCCTGCCTTCCTTCATGAAAGCTTCCGAGTAGGTACTGAAATACCAGTTTTTAAAAGTTTGTGTTTCCGGTCTTGGTGAGATTCGGATAGTGTCATATAGACCCGAGCATTAGTACGGTTGTTCACCCAAAAAGTTAAATGGTATTTCATAGTTTTGATGTCAGATTCCCACTCAATGATACCAAAAGTATTGACTACTTAAACATTTACTTAAACATTTTCTGCTTTGGAGATGGCTCTGATGCTTTCCATGTTTTGACATTTCCCATAGAAAAATATCTACACTAGCAGATAAGAAAGCAAGCGGAAAGGAAATCAAATACAGGCTAAAATGCCCGCCCGGAGTACTGTTGAAGTGTAGCGTAAGTTTAAGTGTAGGTCTAAGGACTCAAACTTAAGCTGGCACTTACACTTTTTTGTGCAGTAAATTCTCCGTCATTTATTGGTTCAAAATCTATCGCCCAAAGCATTAGATCATTAATATCAAAATCATGTATTCATTTTTATATTATTACTTATACAAACTAGCAGTGAAAAGAAATCCTGATGTAAACTATTGTCTATAGTAATACTTATTGTATATATAATTTCGTTTATCAACCTTTCTATTAATGTATTTGACAGGGCGAGAAGAATAAAGCGTGAAGCAATAATAAATGTACTATTGATTATTTATTTTACAATCCATTTTTACCATTGTAATTTTTTTGACCGAACTATTAGTTATTATTGGCTTATGGTGATCTTCAATGACAAAATCGCTCCTCTTATTGATCGCTCTTCAATTTTGTGATCTGTTGTATATGGATTTCCTTCAATGAGAATCAGTAACGGAACAGATACTGATTCTGACGAATGTGCATTCGAGTAGGTGGCACAATATTTTTAAAGCTTGGATTCAGCAATTATCAAATTGCTGGTTAATTCTAAAGGCACTTATTATATAGTAAAGCAAGACGAGTCTCTTGGTCCATATTGGCTTTCAGGATTCGAATCGTTCATGGTGCACATCGGGTAGAAATGAAAGGAGAGTCTTTACAGAAGAAAAAACTACCCGCAAAACAAGTCAAAATTGACATATTACATTAAAAAACTAACTTAGCCATTCGATGCTATAACAAAGTGAGATTGTTGAAATGTACATTGAATTATTTTTTGTAAGTTTTAAATGGTCATCTGTCGTAATTAAATATCAGTATGGTTAAAATTAAAATCTGGATTAAAGAACGATACCGGCAAGCGGTAAACAGCATTGCGTTTACCCTGCTATTATTGCTATAGCCTTCCTCCTGATTTCTTTCCTGAGCATAACCTTTGATTTTTCCGACCAGGGAAAACAATTCAAATCGCAATTACACTGGCTTCGGCTGGGTGATGCTTCGACTGCCCGAAGTATTATTTCCTCCATCGCTGCCGGAATTATTACGCTCACTGTATTTAGTTTTTCAATGGTGATGATTGTGCTGAACCAGTCAGCCTCACAATTGAGTAACCGCATTTTAGACAAGTTAATAGGAAGTCGGTTCCAGCAAGTTGTTTTAGGTGTTTATGTAGGTACGATTGTATATTCACTATTTTTATTAAGTTCGATCAGAGATATAGACTCCGGTATCCGTATTCCTGCTTTGAGCACCTATTTATTGATTCTGATTACGATACTGGATATATTTATTTTCATTTATTTTCTTCATTATATCACACAATCTGTAAAGTATGTTGTAATCATCCGTAGAATTTTTAAAGAAACTAAAAGCCATTTAGAACACAAATGTTGTTTATCAGAAGAACCTTCTGTATCCCCGTTGATTGAAAACGGATATGTAATTTATTCTGATACTTCTGGAATTTATGAAAACTTTGATAAACATTCATTACTTCATATAAGCAATGAAAATGATTGCTCGCTTCAGATTTTACCAACCCCCGGTACATTCATTTTAAAAGGTTTACCGATTGTGAATTCCGACAAACAACTACCTGATGATGTAATTCGAGAGATAAATGACTCGGTGAATTTGCATTTTACAGAATCAGTTGAAGAAAACTTCTTCAATGGCTTTCGCCAATTAAGTGAAGTTGCCGTTAAAGCGCTTAGCCCAGGTATTAATGACCCCGGCACTGCAATTGAAAGCATGAGGGCATTATTTCAATTATATGCTCATAGGGCTTGTCATTTTCCTGACAATGTAATTAAAAACGAAAATAATAAAATAAGAATTATTATTAACGAATTATCATTCGAAGATATATTTGAAAGAACCCTGCTGCCCATTTGGGATTATGGAAAAAACGATAGAATGATACAGCATGAAATACGGCATCTTTTAACTATGCTTTTTTCATTATACCAAAATACATTTGTAGGAGAATTATTGCATGAAGTAGAATTGAAAATTCTGAAAAAATAGAAATCAGAGCAATGAACATAAATTTTAAAAATATTTTCACTTTTTTAAAATAACCGCCAATGAATGGGTTCAAAAATTGATTTAAAATAAATAGATATGAAGATAGACTCCGTATTAGAAAAATTAAAAAATGCTTTTCTGCAAAATTGGAATGAGTTTATATATCATGTCCCTGATATTATTCTTGCCATTTTAATAATAGCTGCTGGATTTTTCGTGGCAAATTTTATAACCAAACATTTTAAAAAAGTAATTTCAAAAAAATCACACGACCCGTTAATGATAAATTTTTTGTCCAAGGCTGTTAAAACCTCGTTGCTTATTTTAATAATCATGTTTGCATTGAATACTGCAGGGCTAAGCAGCATAGCTGCGGGAATTCTGACCGCTGCCGGTGCTTCAGCCCTCATACTTGGTTTTGCTTTTAAAGATATTGGTGAAAATTTTATTTCTGGAGTTATTCTATCATTTAGCAGACCTTTTAACTTGGATGATACCGTTAAAATTGATGAGATTTTTGGTAAAGTAAAAGCGCTTGAGTTTCGTTACACCAAAGTTAAAACATTTGACGGGCGCGATGTTTATATTCCCAACAGCGATATAATTAAGAAGGCGGTTTATAACTATACGGAAGACGGTTTTTTCAGATTAGATTTCATCGTTGGTATTGCATATGAAGATAACATAGAAGAAGCAAGACAATTAATTTCAGAAACTGTTAGAAATACAGAAGGAGTTATTGATGATGAAAGCCATGAGGTCTTTGTTACTGCTGATGAGCTTGCCGTGAGCACCGTTAACTTAAAAGTTTTCTTTTGGGTTAAAACCATTGAATACAGAAAGCAAGCACTTTTGATTAAAAGCAAAGTAATTACCAACGTTAAAAATACCATACTTGAAAAAGGACTCAGCCTTCCTGCAGATATTACAGAAGTTAAATTATACGGCAGCGAAACATCTATACCTGTTTTATTAAAGAAAGAAGAATGAGAAAGGTAGGGAGAAATTCTTTTTTGGTTTGATTAATTCCTTTCCTTATCTATCTTGCCTATTTAAGGTGGTTTCTATCGTAATTTCAGCATTATACAAAGTGAAACCAAGAAAGTTTATAGAAAGTTATTCATTTCCAAAAACCTTATTTATCTTGCTATCCAGCATTTAGAAATCATCCATAATTTGAAATCTAAAACGATTCATCATTCTTAATTATTAAACCCAAACAATACCAATTCATGAAATCAATTTACACACTGATTTTTTTATTTGCATTAACTACAACAAGCATCTTCGCACAGTGTCCTGTTGGACAAGCACAAGTAACGATCGATATCACAACTGACGACTGGGGCTATGAAGGATATTTTCAACTTGTGCCCGGTGGAAATAACTGTGGCGTCGGAACAATTTTCGAAGGTGGAAATACGCTCGTCGGATGCAATGGCGGCGGTGCACAAAATGTTTCTTCAGGTGGATATGGAAATCATGTTACCGTAACAGAAGGTCCGTGGTGTCTTGATCTTGGAAGTACGTATGATCTTATCTTTACGGATGACTATGGTGATGGCGGATTTATTTTTACTGTAAACATCGACGGTTTTCCAGTTTATACCGGACTTACTGGAACAGGTAATAGTCCCGGATCGCATATTCCATTTGTAGTTCAACCGGCACTGACGCACGATGTATCCGGCAAAAAAATTTCAATGCCTTCTTATGTTAACCTTGGTAATGTAAACGTTTCCGGAATATTGTTGAACCGCGGTACTGATACACTGACATCAATGGATCTTAATTACTCTATTGATAACGGAACAGTTTACACAACTTCTGTTTCCGGATTAAGTGTTGCACCTTTTACAACTTACGATGCAGTTCATCCAACTGCATGGGTTGCTTCTGCCAATGGAATTTATTCCGTGAAAATGTGGGCTAGTAATATCAATGGTACTAGTGATCTCGATCAATCAAATGATACTGCTTCGAAATTGATCAACGCCGGACCTGCAACTCCGAATTATATTGACGATTATATTGGTATAACTCCTATACTTACTGTTATAGGTAGTGCTGCAGATGGAATTGATGTTCCGCGTGATCTGGATTTTCATCCTGTGCTTACACGAAATGAACTTTGGGTAATTTTAAAAAGTACAGAAAATTCAGGTGGTAAAACTGTGAAGTTTACCAATGCAGGACAAGCAGGACAAACTGCTTTACTGCAACAAGACGGAAATGCATGGCACTTCATGTCATTGCCAACAGGAATTGCATTCAGTGATAATGAAAATTTTGCTACATCACCCGGAGTGTATGATGCGAATCACGGAAGTGGAACTCCTTTCACAGGACCAACACTTTGGTCAAGCGACCCTCTGATCTATGCACAACCTTCCGGTGGAAATGGAAGTCACCTGGACATGTTACATCAGAGTCCGCATGCAATGGGAATTTGTCATGAAGTTGATAATGCATTCTGGGTATATGATGCGAATGAAAATGATATCGTGCGTTATGATTTCGTAAATGATCATGGTCCGGGAAACAGTGATCACAGCGATGGAATCATCAGACGTTTCGGAGGATTAGGATTGATGGGTGAAACTACACATCATGTTCCAAGTCATTTGATACTTGATAAAGAACCGGGAATGTTGTATATCGTTGATACCGGTAACGACAGGATTCTTAGAATGGATATCAACTCAGGAACTTTTCTGAACAATCTTTCGCCTTACGAACCTACTGCTGAATATTCAAGCTGGGGTAATGTAACATTCAATCTTTTTTCTGATTCAGGTCTGACAGAACCAAGTGGAATTGATCTTATCGGAAATCGACTTATTGTTTCTGATTTCGCAACAGGTGATATTATTATCTATGATAAATCAAATGCAACAGGTGTTGAGTTAGGTAGAATTGTTACCGGCACTCCGGGAATCATGGGCGTTAAGATCGGACCTGATGGAAAGATCTGGTATGTGAATGCAACAACAAATGAAGTCATCCGAATTGATGGAGTGTCAGTTGGAGTAGATGAAGTCGCTGCAGAAATGACAATGAATGTTTATCCAAATCCGGCAACTTCACAAGTTTATGTTTCTTCGAATAGTTCGTTTAATATTTCTGATGTAATGATCTATGATGTAACAGGAAAATTAGTTGAATGTTCCGGAAGCAGAATCAATGAGCATACTATAGCTGTTAACATTGATAAACTTTCTCAAGGTGTTTATTTTGCGGTACTGAAAAATGATACGCAGATAAAAACCGGTAGGTTTGTGAAGAAGTAGTTTTCTTTGATCAAAGTTTGTTGGTCACTGTCATTAGGTCAAAGGTAAAGGGTCAAAGGTCAATCGCTACCAAATAGCAATTAACCTTTGACCATCGCTTTTTAATTTCTACTTCATTCTACTTCATTTACTTCATTCCACTTCACTTCATTCCACTTCATTCCACTTCATTCCACTTCATTCCACTTCATTCCACTTCATTCCACTTCATTCCACTTCTTTTCCTTTTGACCTTTCATTTCCCCCTTTTAATTTGAAAAATTTCACGTTTCAAAATAAAAAACTACTTTCGACCAAATTCCGAATTGGAATTTTTCAAAAAAGATAGATCAGATGATTTTTTCAAACGCATCACAATTCAATAAGAAGTCAGTTTTAATTTTGATTTTCTTTCTGTGTTTTTGTCTGAAAAGTAATGCTCAGAACACAAATAATATTGACAGTATCATTGCCGTTATTGAAAGTTCAACCAATGATAGTTTGATCGGACAGAAGTATATTGAACTTGGAAGGGCGTACATCCAGACGGATATGAAAAAAGCTTTTGAAAGTTTTGATAAAGCAATTCATATCGGAAAGAAAAACGAATTGTTAAGTATTGTTGGAGATGCTTATAGCAATAAAGGGTTCGCTTTTATTCTTACTGGTGAAAAGGGTAAAGTATTATCTTATTTGGATTCTGCTATGACCTTTATTGAAGGTTCGGATAATAAAGTTGTAAAAGCTGCTATATTTCAAAATTATGGAAATTATTATCATACAGTCGGGAATGAAGCTGAATCTATGAAGTATCATTTGTTAAGTTTAAAATTGCGTGAAGAGTTAGGTGATACGCTTGGACAAGCGAGAATTTATAATGGTATAGCAGGAATTTATCTGGCGCAAAAGAATAGTGAAAAGGCTTTGGAGTGGTATCGCAAAAGTCTGGAAATAGTTCGGAATGGAAAAGATAAAGCAGTTGTCAGTATTGTTTTAGGAAACATCGGTAATGTTCTTATGAAGATGGATAAACTTGATGAAGCTTATTCAACTTATATGGAATTACTCGTATTGTCAAAAGCAACCCAGAATAAAGACGGAGAGGTGATTGCAAATATGGGTTTTTCAAAGATTGCTTATGACAGAGGTAATTTTAATGATGCACTAAGTTATTTGAAAATTGCAGAGACATTAAGTAAGGAAGTAGGAATCAATTCCCGTTTTATAATTATCTATGGCAAGATGGGAGATATTTATATCAGGACTAAAGAATACAAAAAGGCTTTAGTGTATTATGAACGCCTTTATGCAGACGCAAAAAAAATGGGGACGAGAAGTTCAGAAGCAAATGGGCTTCAACTCTTGGCCCAATGTTATTCTTTGATGGGAGAACATGAAAAAGCGTATAAGTATCTGAGTGAATATACGCAATTGAACGATTCAATTTTTGAAAGATGAAAGGCAAGTTCAATTGACTGAAATGCAGACAAAATTTGAGACTGAGAAAAAGGAGCAGGAGAATAAAATATTGTCAGGACAACTACAGGTTCAGGAACTTGAATTGAGTAAGAAAAGAAATCAGATGATAGGCCTTTTTATTCTGCTGGTTTTATTTATTCTGATCACGCGATTAATACTAAGGCAAAATAAACTGCAACATGAACAGACGACTGTTATCATGAAGCAAAAATTATTGCGGACACAAATGAATCCGCATTTCATTTTTAATTCGTTGACAACGATAGAGAGTTTTGTTTATGAGAATCAGCCCAAGGAAGCCGGAAAGTACTTGTCTGATTTCGCAAGATTGATGCGCTTGATCCTTGAAAATTCGGCGGAAGAATATATTCCACTTAGTAAAGAAATAAAGACACTTGAATATTATCTTTTGTTGCAGAGATTGCGTCTTGAAAATAATCTGACATACCGGATCGTAACAGATGGAATAGAAAATATAAATAATGTTCATATTCCACCAATGCTAACTCAACCGTTCATAGAAAATGCAATTGAACATGGCTTCAGGAATAGTACAAAGACAGGGAATATAGACATTGAATTCACTAATCTCAATGATTCTGTATTACAGATTAAAGTTACAGACAATGGAATCGGAATTGATTCAGGGAAAAAGAGTGAAAGTAAAGCAAAGCATAAATCGATGGCTATTGACATTACAAAAGAGCGTTTGCAAGTTCTGAATAAATCGAAAAAACAGAAGGTAACATTCGAAATTTCCGATATTTCAGTGCCGGGAAGTTCGGATTCGGGCACAATGGTTTTATTCACTATTCCATTGGTCTGAGAAATTATTAATTTAGTATCATTACAAAATAATGGAAACTCTAAAAGTTATAATTGTCGACGACGAAAAACGTGTCAGGACTTCCCTAAGACACCTGGTCACTATGTATTGCCCTAATGCAATTGTAGTTTCGGAAGCCGGCGATGTTGAAACAGCTTTTACGGAGATCAATAAATTTTCTCCTGATGTTGTTTTGCTCGATATCCAATTGTCAGGCAGGTCGGGATTTGATTTGCTTAAAAAACTGGTTCCAATCAATTTCAAAATTATTTTTGTTACTGCTTTTAATCAATATGCAATTCAGGCATTCAAGTTTTCTGCAATTGATTATCTTTTGAAACCTGTTAGTCCTGATGAATTGGTTGCAGCCTTACAAAAAGCGTCAACTCTCATCGACAAAAAAGACCTTGCTTTTAAAATTGAAACGTTGTTGGCAAACATGGAAAATCTTTCGCATGAGCCAAAAAAGATTTTACTGAAGACACAGGAAACCGTTTACATTGTTAATCTATCTGAGATCATACCGTTGTGAAGCCGATAGAAATTATACACGGTTTTATCTGACCGAAAATAGAACGATACTTGTTTCCGGTTCACTGATCGACTATGATGAAACTTTGACACCGTCAGGTTTTTTCCGCGCGCATCATTCGCACTTGATCAATTTAGAATGTATTTCGAAGATTGAAAAACATAAGATGACAGTTGTGTTGAAAGATGGTTCTGTTATTCCTCTTGCTAACCGGAAAAAGGATGCTTTAATTCAATTCCTTGAGAAAAGTATTAAGTGAGATGGTGAATATCATGGTTTTTTTTAACACAAGATCACTTAGTTTTCAGCACAAGAACACTGAATGATAAGAATATTGCTTGTGTCCCTGATAGTATCCCGGAAAAAAGAAACACCAACAGGGGAGAAGCAGGAAGAAAAAGGGGCAAGGGGGGGGAAGGCAAGAGGAGAAGGAAAAGAAAAGGGGGGAAGCGGGGAGAGGGAAGGAGAGCCGCGGGGGGGGAAAGAGGGAGCGGAGCGGCGAGGGAGGAAAGAAGAGGAGGAAGGGGAAAAAAAAGGGGCCAGGCCGAGGGGGGCGAGAGAGGGGAAGGAAAAAGAAGAAAAGGGGGGGGGGGGCGCGCCGCCCCGGAAGGCGCGGGGAGGGCCGGGAGCGAGAGGGGGGCCGGGCAGAGAAAGGGCCCCCCCCCCCCCCCCTTTTTGGGCGCCCCTTTTCCCCCGCCCCGCCACAAAAATCGCCGAACCTCGCCATTTCGTCAAGGTTTTAGTTTTTCCTGAAAAACCTTCCTTGTCAGGATTTTTCTTTATTGAGGCCACATTCCCGCCGCAATTTCGATACACCAGCCCCCCCTCCCCCCCCCTGGCCCGCCCCCGGGCTTATTATTGGGGGATTGTGCAAAAGCGACTTGCCGGCCCCCCGCACATGCGACCCCCCCCCCCCCAGCTGTCGGGATTGTGCAGATTTCAGTTTTTTTTTTTTGTGGGTTTGGGGGGTTGGGGGGGGGGGGGGGGGGGGGGGGGGGGGTTTGGGGGGGGGGGGGGGGGGGGGGGGGGGGGGGGGGGGGGGGGGGGGGGGGGGGGGGGGGGGGGGGGGGGGGCTGGGGGGGGGGGGGGGGGGGGGGGGCCCCGCAGAACGGCTTGTAAGCACATATAACTTGATAACTTGAAAAATTCTTGGGATGTAATCGTACAAAATTTGCGAGGTTTGCGGTTGGGGGAAGGGTAAGGGTTTAGAGCATCCCCCGCCCGCGGGAAGACAGGCAATTGATTTTTGATTTGAAAAACGACAATCCAACATACAATTGATTGACTTTCTCCGGGAACATTTCCTATACTTGTTTTTATAGGGGGGGGTATAAAGAAGTTAGCAGCATTCAAGGGGGGGGGGGTGCTTGAAAGGCCGGTTAAAAACCCTGGGGGTCCCAACGTGGTTTTTGGGCCCAGATACTGGTGTTTATATTTCATTTTTTTTTTTTTTTTTTTTTTTTTTTTTTTTTTTTTTTTTTTTTTTGGGCATTAAACACCGATTTTGCTCATTTTTCAACGCTGGATAGCCAATTTCACACGCCTGTACATCTTCGCTTGCCATGCTTAATTTGTTTTGCAATCTTTGATTTCAGGAAGACCGGTGTATATCAATTAACATCGTTTTTTACCAAATAGGAATTGCCTCAAATCAAGTACATGAAAAAAATTACTCTGCTATTTTATTTCTCAGTCCTGAGTATTGGGTTAGTCAATGCGCAATTCACCTGGAACAGAATCTGGGATTATCGTTATGGCGGTACGTCGGGCGATTATCAATCTACTTTTGAAAAGACGAGAGACGGTGGTTACTTATTATCAGGAAGAACATCTTCTGATTCTTCAGGAAATAAGTTTTCTCACATGTTTGGAAACGGAGCATTTGATTACTGGGTAGTGAAAGTAAATTCTGCCGGTATTATGCAATGGGAAAAAAGTATTCGTGCTTCCGGCAATGATATGTTGTGGAGTATGGATGTAACTTCAGATGGTGGTTATATTCTTGGCGGTACATCTGATTCTCCGTTTGGTGGTGATAAAATGCATGCTTCACGAGGTGGTACGGATTACTGGATCGTAAAACTTGATTCATTAGGAAATGTTTTATGGGATCAGGTTTATGGTGGATCGGGTGATGAAGATTTCAAATATATTATGGAGACTGCAGACGGAGGTTTTTTAGTAGGTGGTGATTCCAGATCAGGTGTTGGTGGTGATAAAACGGAACCGAAATATGGAATTAACGATTATTGGGTTGTGAAAACGGATGCTCAGGGAGTGAAGCAGTGGGATAAAGTGTATGGTGGACCGGGTTATGAGCAATACAGAGTTTCGGTTCAAACATCAGATCATGGATTTATTCATGGTGGTTCTTCTTCTTCGGGCGTCGGTGGAAATAAAACGGATAATACTATGGGTGGAATTGACTACTGGTTAGTCAAAACAGATTCTATGGGAACGATAATCTGGGATAACTCATACGGTGGAAATGCTGATGACAATTTTCACAACATAATTCTTACTCCGGGAGAAAACATGTTGATAGGTGGATGGTCATTAACGGATGTGAATGGTGATAAAACTCAACCCACAAACGGGCAATATGATCTGTGGATACTAAAATTAAATTCTGCCGGTGCAATTCTTTGGGACAAAGATTATGGTGGAACAGGAATTGAAGATGAATTCAATCATTTTTATGAAACTGCTGATCATGGATTTTTGATAGCTGCTGTATCCTATTCGAATACCGGAGCAGATAAAACAGATGATAATTTGGGTGTTGAACAAAATTGGGTATTGAAAATAGATTCATTCGGAATCAGGAAATGGGACAAGACAATTTTTTCTCTAGGGCACAATGAAGGACTTCAGATAAAGCAGACTCTTGATCCAAAATGCTATGTAGTTTTTACAGGTGATAACGGATTAATTGGCGGAGATAAGACTCAGGATGCCTGGGGTGGATTCAGCAATGATTTCTGGATCATCAAATATTGTCAGGGTGAAGTAAATGCAGTGAGTGAATTAAATTTCAGTGACGAAGAATTACTGGTTTATCCAAATCCATTTATCAATGAAGTAAAAATTCATCTGAATGCTTCGGCACATAAAGGTGAAGCGAATGCTGATATGTATGACATATTGGGACATAGAATTTTATCAAGATCATTCAATAGTGATTTGACAATTAATACATCTGATCTGCCTAAAGGAATTTACATCCTGGAAGTTTACGCTGAAGGTAGATCATCAATAAAAAAGATTGTCAAATAATATCAGACCCAAAACCCTAATATAACGCCCAAGTAACGAATTCTGTATTTGAAATTGAAAGCATATCCGGAATCGTTAGAGTGGGTTCATTACCGGCAGCAAATCTATAGCGTGTACGATTTGCTGCTATTTTTAAAATTCATTTTAATCAGAAGTTCAGATCGATCAATCGTTTCTCTCATGGTTTGGTTGCGCGGTCTGGACTTTTTTTATTTTTATTATTGCGAGTCTGTTTTAATTAGAAATTAGTCCTATTCCTTCTGTGTAATTGTAATACTAATTCCTCGTCGGAATGTCGCTTATTGCTTACCAAATCGAAGGAACATTACTAATTTCCGCTCAACATTCCGACTAGCGTCTTGGTATTTACTCCTTTTGATATTTTTTTACCTTTTTGAGAATGTTCCTTCGATCATATTGCAATCATATATTTCTTTTTTTTAATTATAGAATATTATAATCAGATGAATTCATTTTCCGTATTTTTGAAAAGTGAATAATAAATACGCCATCGTCGATATTGAAACTACAGGGACCTATGCTGCTGCACACAGCATAACTGAAATTGCAATATTATTGCATGACGGTGAGAAGGTGATTGAGAGTTATTCAACCTTGATCAATCCGGGGACAACTCTTGCACCTTTTATTACCAGGCTTACCGGAATCACCAATGACATGTTGAGATCTGCACCGCCATTTCATGAAGTGGCAAAGAAGATCTGGGAAATGACAGACGATGCAGTATTTGTTGCACATAATGTGAACTTCGATTATTCATTCATAAGAGAAGAGTTCAAGCAATTAGGTGCTGATTTCAAAAGAAAGAAGTTGTGTACCGTTCGTTTGAGTCGTGCAGCATTTCCGGGACAAGCTTCATATAGCCTGGGAACTATTTGCAACCAGCTCGGAATAAAGATAAATGACAGACATCGTGCATTGGGAGATGCAGAAGCGACAGTAAAACTTTTTGAAAAGTGTATTAAAGTTGACGATGAAAAACACTTGAATGCATTGCTGAAGAGAAATCCATTGCAAACAGTTTTACCGCAATCATTGCCGGCAGAGAAATATAATGACCTCCCGGAAAGTATCGGTGTTTATTATTTTCATGATACAAATGGAAAAATAGTTTACGTAGGAAAGCAATTAATATAAAAAAAGAATTTATTCTCACTTCACAGGGAAAGGAAAAAACAGGTTGTCATTTATGGATGCCATTGCTGATATCACATATCAACTTTGCGGAACTGAATTGATTGCCTTATTGCTTGAATCGGATGAGATCAAGAAACATTTTCCAATGTACAATAGAGTGCAGAAGTTTGATAAAACTTTTTTTGTATTGTCTGAATACATTAATCAGAAAGGAATTCGCCAACTTAATTTTTCAAAAGCGCATAAATCGATTCGCTCTATTAAAAATTTTAACACACACGATGAAGCTTGCGAAACATTGCGGGCGATCTCTGATGAGTTTGAATTGTGTACACGTTTCAGCGGATTGCAATCGACACAAGGAGCTTGCTACAACTACCACTTGAAAAAATGCAGAGGAGTTTGTATTGGTGAAGAAGATGTAGATATTTATAATAAGAGAGTGGAAGATGCTTTAAAAAGTCTGACAGGTGTTGAATCAAAGATGATAATTGATGAAGGCCGTTCCTATGGCGAGCGATCTGTTATTTTGATTGAAGAAGGATTTTATAAAGGCTTTGGATACTTTAAAACCGGAGAAGAGCCGCAAACTATTGAGGGTGCTAAAGCAGTAATCACTCCTTTTAAACACTCCGGGGATGTGAACAGGATTTTAAGGAGTATCTGTTAAATTGTTCAGGCAATTTAATTTAATAATGGATTGTTGATCATGTCAAAAGTTTTAGGTTTCTGAGCTTATTTTTTCTTCAATTCGATGTTTTAAAAATCTAGTCCAAAATTTATTGGAATAATGCAAAGTAAGTTCCCATCGAATATTTCATTATTTACGCATTAGCTTGGTCAGATAGTCTAAAAGCCTACCACCTTACAGTTTTATTAGAAGACAAATTTGATTTTTAGTATTTTTTTAGAAGTTGCTGAAAGCCTTTATCGACGCGGCATTCGGACGTTTTTTTATCTGTTTTTTTCTTGTTTAACCTACTTTCAGTCTTCAGCAAAAAGGTGTGCTCAATTGGTTCATTTTCAAGATAAAATCCCTGTTTAAGCGGTAGTTTGTCCCTTTTTGTATCAGGAATCCAATCTTACACCTGTCATTTTCTCCCGATTGATGCGGAATACTTAGTCAAACATGCCCGTTAGACTACTTCGGAAAGCGACCTGTATCCAAAATTCCACACACACCACACACATCCCCGGGTCGTTCTTCCACACCACACTCCAATGAATGCCACGCTTACCCACACAAAGCAAGGCAGACTAAGCAGTAGCAACACCACATTGCTACTGCTATTTTTCTGCTCATTATTTTTCGCCATCTCTGTTAGCGCGAATGTTACCATAACCAGAGCTACAGGAGGTTCGATTTCCGCCGACAAGGCCGCAAATGCTATCTCCCCAACCTATACTACCCTTGGTAATGTTCGCCTAACAGAGGGTGCGACTTCTGATTTTGCAGCAGGAACAAATCTCACTCTTACGCTCAATGCACCGACCGGTTGGAATTTTAATCCCGCTGCTAACATCACTGTTACTGCAACCGCTTCACGGAATATTACAAGTCCGATAATACTTTCAAAGACTTCAACAATCATCACAGTTCAGTTCAACGTCACAGGTACTACACTCGCTGACGTTTTAACTATTTCAGGTATTCAGGTATGGGCAACTGATGGTGCAAAACAATCGGTGAATGGAAACATTACACGTGGCGGTACAGCAACAATTGCCGGTTGTGCAGCCGGAGCAAATTTGGGAACATTAAGGACTACAGTCGGTGCGACAAGGCTAGTTGTGACATTGCCTGGTCAGACATTGACGGATGCAACCACTTTTGCAGGAAGCGGATTTACAGGTACACCATCAACACGTACAGCAAATACTTCTTTTTCTCTGACACGAATCACAGCATGCGATCAGTTTTATAACAGAATCACAACATATACCGGTGCAAAAACGATCTCATATACTGGTCCCGGAACGGCATTGAGTGCGCCGACATTTACTACAGCAGTAAGTTTTACATCGGGGCAATCAACAACAACATTGACAACTAAACTGACAAAAGCAGAAGTAACAACATTAACCGTAACTGATGGAACTTTCAGCGGAGTGACCAGTACGAATTTTACAGTTCAGCCCGGTGCTCATAATAATTTTATTGTTGAAGCTGATGGTGGAGGTATAATAGGAACTCAAATTGCGGGAACGGCATTTAGTTTGCGGATCACTGCAAGAGATATTCAAAACAATACCTGCAGTAGTGGAACAAACAATTTTACAGGAACAGTCAACCTTACTTCTACAGGAACACTTACAACAGGTGGTGGAACAAGTGCTGCATTTGTTGCCGGGGTATTATCCGGAAAAGTTGTAAATATCAGTAACACCGGAAACCGGACCATTACAGTAACCAGAACATCTAGTACACAAACAGGAACAAGTAATGCATTTGATGTTGAGAATCCTGTTCCTACGATTGCAAGTATTTCTGCTCCGTGTAAAACTACAGGTTCGCCAAATTTTACTTTGACGGTGACCGGTACATTTTTTAATGCAACAACGATCATTAAAGTCGATGGTGTAAACCGGACGACAACGTATATTTCTGCAACTTCTGTTCAGGCAACAATTCTTGCTGCTGATATGAGTGTTGCAGCAACGAAATCAATTACTGCCTTTAATCCAACGCTTGGTGGAGGAACATCATCACCGGCCATCATGACAGTGAGTACTATTCCTGTTATAGTTACACAACCCGTTTCACAAGAAGTTTGTTCGGGTAGCACAGCCATTTTCACAGCATCTGCGACCGGATTCGGTATTTCTTATCAGTGGAAAAAGAATGGAATTGCTTTAGCAGATGGCGGGAATGTAAGTGGCGTGAATACACCAACATTAACAATTTCAAATGCAGATGCAGGCGATGCTTCAACCAATTATACTGTTTCAATTTTAAGTGCGTGTTTTGCAGATGTAGTTTCTTCATCGGTTTCATTGGATGTAGATGCAACAACAGATGGCGGAGCGCTTCCATTGTTAACTGAACATTGTTCCGGAAATGCTTCCGGTACCTTGAATCTCACAGGAAATTTGGGTGAAGTTATACAATGGGAATGGTCGTTGGATAATTTTGCAACAGCCGGAAATGTTATTTCAAACACTACGATTACTTATAATTATACAAATTTATCTGCAACCACTTATTTCCGCGTCTTAGTAAAAAGCGGAGTTTGTCCGGAAGCATATTCTTCTGTAGCAACTGTAGTTGTGAATTCACTTCCCGCAGTGCCTGCAGATCCCAGCGCCAGTACACCACAATGTATTGATTCAACAATAACTTTAACGAGACTTACGCCACCATCAGGCGAAACCTGGTATTGGCAATCTGCAGCTACAGGCACATCCATTTCGGAATCAGGAATTAATAAATATGTAACCACAAGCGGTACATATTTTGTGCGTTCACAGAATGATCTTACCGGATGTTGGAGTAGTGGGGCAGGCAGTGTAACAGTGAATCTGAATGCAGCAACTACAGGAAGTCAGACACTTTCAGTATGCGACGGTACCAACGTAACATTGCCCGATGCAAGTGTTGTAACTACAACAGGTGTTTATTTTAGTCACTTAACGAATGCATCTGGATGTGATTCAACAATCACAACGAACTTAACGGTTATTCCGAATACAACTTCAACTCAGACAGTTTCAATCTGTGATGGAGCAACTCATACTTTACCTGATGGAGCAACTGCTACTACAACAGGAACGTATGTTTCTCACATTTCAAATGCAGCGGGATGTGATTCAACGATCACAACGAACTTAACAGTTATTCCAAATACAACTTCAACTCAGACTGTTTCGATTTGTGATGGTGCGACTCATACTTTGCCTGATGGCGCTACAGCGACTGTTTCCGGAACGTATGTTTCTCATATTTTAAATGCTGCGGGATGTGATTCAACGATCACGACGAATTTGACGGTCATTCCAAATACAACATCGACTCAAGATGTTTCAATTTGTGATGGAGCGACTCATACTTTACCTGATGGAGCAATAGCAACTGTTACTGGAACTTATGTTTCACATATTGCAAATGCAGCAGGATGTGATTCAACGATCACGACGAACTTGACGGTTATTCCAAATACAACTTCAACTCAAACTGTTTCGATCTGTGATGGTGCGACTCATACTTTACCCGACGGAGTCACTACAACTATTACTGGAACTTATGTTTCACATATTGCCAATGCAGCAGGATGTGATTCAACGATCACGACGAACTTGACAGTTATTCCGAATACCACTTCGACACAAACACTTTCGATCTGTGATGGCGCAACTCATACATTACCTGATGGAGCGACAGCAACCGTGACCGGAGTTTATATTTGTCATATTGCAAATG
Organism: Bacteroidota bacterium; assembly: GCA_016711505.1. Taxonomy (NCBI): domain Bacteria; kingdom Pseudomonadati; phylum Bacteroidota; species Bacteroidota bacterium. Next base: position 24,026 of record JADJSV010000005.1, read on the forward strand.
CAGCGGGATGTGACTCAACTATCACAACGAATTTAACAGTTATTCCAAATACAACATCGACTCAAACTGTTTCGATCTGTGATGGAGCGACGCATACTTTACCTGATGGAGCCTTTGCAACTGTGACTGGTGTTTATGTTTCTCATATTTCAAATGCAGCAGGATGTGATTCAACGATCACAACGAATTTAACGGTTATTCCAAATACAACGTCGACTCAGACAGTTTCGATCTGTGATGGAGCGACTCATACTTTGCCTGATGGCGCTACAGCTACAGTTACAGGAACTTATGTTTCACACATTGCAAATGCAGCAGGATGTGATTCAACGATCACGACTAACTTAACGGTCATTCCAAATACAACATCGACTCAAACTGTTTCGATCTGTGATGGAGCAACGCATACTTTACCTGATGGAGCTTCTGCAACTATCAGTGGTGTTTATGTTTCTCATGTTGCTAATGCTGCCGGATGTGATTCAACGATCACGACTAACCTAACAGTTATTTCAAATACCACTTCAACTCAGACTGTTTCAATTTGTGATGGAGCAATGCATACATTGCCTGATGGAGCTTCTGCAACCATTTCCGGAACGTATGTTTCTCACATTGCAAATGCTGCAGGATGTGATTCAACAATTACAACGAACCTGACTGTTATTCCAAATACCACTTCTGCTCAAACTGTTTCGATTTGTGATGGAGCGACTCATACTTTGCCTGATGGAGCTTCTGCAACCATACTGGAATGTATGTTTCTCATATTGCAAATGCTGCGGGATGTGATTCAACGATCACAACGAACTTAACGGTTATTCCAAATACAACATCAACTCAAACTGTTTCGATCTGTGATGGTGCAACGCATACTTTACCTGATGGAGCTACTGCAACAATCAGTGGAGTTTATGTTTCTCATATTTCAAATGCAGCGGGATGTGATTCAACGATCACAACGAACTTAACGGTTATTCCAAATACAACTTCGACTCAAACTGTTTCGATCTGTGATGGTGCTACTCATACTTTACCTGACGGAGCAACAGCAACCATTTCCGGAACTTATGTTTCTCACATTTCAAATGCTGCAGGATGTGATTCAATAATTACAACGAACCTAACGGTTATTCCGAATACAACATCAACTCAAACTGTTTCAATCTGTGATGGTGCTACGCATATTTTACCTGATGGATCTACAGCAACAACTTCGGGAACTTATGTTTCACATATTACAAATGCAGCAGGATGTGATTCAACGATCACAACGAATTTGACGGTTATTCCAAATACAACTTCAACTCAGACTGTTTCGATCTGTGATGGAGCGACTCATACTTTACCTGATGGAGCTACAGCAACCGTGACAGGAACTTATGTTTCACATATTCCAAATGCAGCAGGATGTGATTCAACGATCACAACGAACTTAACAGTTATTCCAAATACGACTTCGACTCAAACTGTTTCGATCTGTGATGGAGCGACTCATACTTTACCTGATGGAGCTACAGCTACAACTTCGGGAACTTATGTTTCACATATTGCAAATGCTGCAGGATGTGATTCAACGATCACAACGAACCTAACGGTTATTCCAAATACAACATCGACTCAAACTGTTTCGATCTGTGATGGAGCGACGCATACTTTACCTGATGGAGCTACTGCAACTATCAGTGGAGTTTATGTTTCTCATATTTCAAATGCAGCGGGATGTGATTCAACGATCACGACGAACTTAACGGTTATTCCGAATACAACTTCGACTCAAACTGTTTCAATTTGTGATGGTGCGACTCATACTTTACCTGACGGAGCAACAGCTACGACAACAGGAACGTATGTTTCTCATATTGCCAATGCAGCAGGATGTGATTCAACGATCACGACAAACTTAACTGTGATTCCAAATACAACATCGACGCAAACTGTTTCGATTTGTGATGGCGCTACTCATACTTTACCTGATGGAGCAACAGCAACGGTGACCGGTGTTTATGTTTCTCATATTGCAAATGCAGCAGGATGTGATTCAACGATCACAACGAACTTAACCGTTATTCCAAATACAACTTCGACTCAAACGCTTTCGATCTGTGATGGCGCGACTCATACTTTACCTGATGGAGCAACAGCAACCGTGACGGGTGTTTACACAAGTCATATTTCAAATGCAGCAGGATGTGATTCAACGATCACGACGAACTTGACGGTTATTCCAAATACAACATCGACTCAAACTGTTTCGATCTGTGATGGCGCGACACATACTTTACCTGATGGAGCTACTGCAACTGTTACTGGAACTTATGTTTCTCATATTACAAATGCTGCGGGATGTGACTCAACGATCACAACGAACTTAACAGTTATTCCAAATACAACATCGACACAAACTGTTTCGATCTGTGATGGCGCGACTCATACTTTACCTGATGGAGCTACTGCTACAGTGACCGGAACTTATGTTTCACATATTGCAAATGCAGCGGGATGTGATTCAACGATCACAACGAATTTAACGGTTATTCCAAATACAACATCAACTCAAACTGTTTCGATCTGTGATGGAGCGACTCATACTTTACCTGATGGAGCTACAGCAACTGTTTCCGGAACGTATGTTTCTCATATTGCAAATGCTGCAGGATGTGATTCAACGAT
>JADJSV010000006.1 GCA_016711505.1 Bacteroidota bacterium
GGCGATCCGCTTGGCGATACCATTTTATCCGGTACCGTAGTCAATTGATTTCGCGTCAAAATTATCATAAAATTTGAAAATTAGCCCATATAAAGCGGATGAAGTCCGAATTTTATCTATAGAAAAACAAAGATAAAGTCAATTATTCCGAATAGGGACTCTTTAAACTGACAGGTTCCTTGATTTTGGATATATTTGCGCCGACGCCGACATTTCAGAAATTAAGCATAATATCCCCTTTATAACGAGCAAGGACTTGTCACAAAGTCTTAGACAGATTACAAAGGTAAATTATCCGGCATTTCTGGAAGGTTATGAGATCATTATAGTCGACGACTGTTCGAAGGATGGTTCTTACGAAAGAGTCAATGAATATATTGAGCCTATCCGCAACCGACAATTTATAAAACTGTTTCGTCATGATGTTAATAGTGGCAAGGGGCGCGGCTGTAAGAACAAGACAAGCACGTCATCCAGGTGATGTTCTTCTGATCCAGGATTCCGATCTTGAATTATCTCCACGTGATATTCCTTCTATGTTAATCGCAAAAAGAACTTGAAGTTCCATTTTAATGGATCGGTATGCCCGGAGTCATTCGTCCCGCAATCATCATTTAAAGATATTTCTTCAACAAACTTTTACATTGATCGCTTCAATTTTATTGACGTCCATATCACTGACGTTGCATGTGGATATAAATTATTTGACAAAAGTCTTTTGAAAAATTGAATCTGCGTGAAAATCGTTTTGGATTTGAAGCTGAACTAATTTTAAAGTTGGACGATTCCAAAGAAACTGGATCGCTGAAGTACCGGTCGTTATTTTCCCCAGAAATTTAGGAGAAGGGAAAAAACTTCCCAACATCGATGGACTTAAGGATTTTTAAGACGTTGATGAAGTATGGGTTGTTTAAGATGGAAGTAAAGTGAAAAGTGAAAAGTGAAAAGTGAAAGAGTGAGTGAAAGTGAAAATTGAAAGTGAAAGTGAAAAGTGAAAAGTGAAAAGTGAAAAGTGAAAAGTGAAAAGTGAAATTTTATAAAATTAAATTATTTTTTCGTGTAAGAAATAGTGTAATCTTTTAAATAAATGTCGTGGAGGATTTCGTCGTTGGCGAAGATTCGGACTTGGTTTGCTACGTTAAAAGAGTATCGACATATTTTATTCCAACACTGGATATCTGTCCAACTTTTGTCTTTCAGATAAACATTTTTCACTAAAGTCGTGAACCACAGTAAAAACTGAGCCTGTGTCACGTTCTGAATGCAAACACACCTCTGAATTGATTTGTATTTATAGTTTCGACACAGAATATTTTTGCAGAAATATAAATTGAGTCTATATTAAGTGTTTCGAGATAGTCGTATGGAAGATCAGCGCATGTGTGTATGGATTATCCTTGTGAAGAAAAACACTTTTATCCAAGGGAAAGTTTTGTCTTCGTATTTTTATAATCAAATTCAATTCTCCTTTTTCCGGATTTACCATATGAGGATAAACCAAGTTTCGCTGCTTCATAATCCGGTGGCTGTAGCGATTCAACCCAGTCTGGTCAGAAGTTACTGAAAATTTTTCATGTATGATTCTTTAGTATTTGAATCATAGTGTATCAATCAATCATATATTGAATATTTTGTACTGCTCCGACATAAAAAGAAATCCGGTTACAGCAACAGCAACTTTAAGTTTAGAAAAATTCGGCCTGTCATTTGTATGGTAGACGCAAATGGCAAAGCGGAGCGGATAAAATCATCAACGGACGTTGCCGATATGACCCCCGTACCACCATGACCACCATGACCAGATAACATAAATAGTGATGAGAAAAGTAATTATTGTTGCATGCTTAAATACTTTTTCCTTTCCTTTCATAACAAATAACCCAATGATCGTTAAGATCATAATTGGTGAATAGATCAACCAACCTTTCCTGAAACCTATTAAGCCTTCTAAGATATGCGGATTGTCCCAGAAAAACGTTCGCCATTATATGAAAAATACAACCAATGCCCGGTGATCTTATGCCAATAAAGTAGTTGCGGTAATCCGATAATGAAAAGCAATCAGGATCATAAGAGAAAATGAAACTTTCGTTCTAAAAATAATTTAAATCTTGTTCTAAGAAAATTCCCGGAGTGAAATTCATACAATACGAAAAATTAAAAAATATTATCATAGTTGGCCGGATAAGAATGATCAAGCCGTATAAAGTCCGATTACAAATGAACGCAGATAGGTAGCTTCTTTGTACCATTTTACAATTACATACAAGAGTATTGCAGTAGAAAATAAATATCCATGCGACATGGTGGTTGTCCGGTTGTATACCACATCAGTTAGTGCTGAAATAAAGGCAAAGCAAGTGATACCGGTAGTCAGGTCATCAAAATATAACAATAAAAATTTCCTCAGATAGATCATTCCAAGATAGAAACACCAACACTGAACATTAAAGCTGTTTGATATGGTTGGGTGAACCCAGGGGGGGGTCTGCTACATAACCCAGCGATGGTGCAATTGCATTTGCTACAAAAGAGAATAGTGCATAGAGATAACACAATCCCATTGTAGTCTTGATAACAAAGTTTTCCCGACTCAGTATGCTCAGGCCAGAATTTCGAACCATATGTATTGGGATCCTCTCAGGTAAATTCCAGTATATCGTGATGAATAAAATAAGCAGGTAAATAGGCGTAGTAAGAAACAACATCATTTTAATATATTGTTCTTGATATGACCGGTAGTGAATAAAAATCCCCCCAGAAAATAATAGCCAATAGTATTGCAAGCCACTATAAGAAAATGGTTTTTTCTTAATAAAAAGAAGTTTCGCTCATTGACGCTTGAAAAAATGGTGCTGTTAGTTTCTCTTTCTTACTGTAAGCTGTTCAATTCGCTTTTCGTAATTTTCGCCCTTGAAGATTCGATGCACATAAATACCGGAGTATGAATCATATTAGGATCAAGTTCACCTGCCGGAACAAGTTCTTCAACTTCCGCAACTGTGATCTTGCCTGCCATAACCATAAGGGGATTAAAATTTCTGGCTGTCTCGTGAAAAATTAAATTACCATGAGCATCACCTTTCCATGCTTTCACGATTGCAAAGTCGGCATCGAATGCCATTTCCATCAGATAATCTTTGCCATTAAAATTGCGGACTTCTTTACCGATTGCAACTTCAGTTCCTACTCCGGCAGCGGTAAAAATCGCCGGCATACCATATCCTGAAGCAAGACAACGTGTAGCCAATGTTCCTTGCGGAATAAGATCAACTTCAGTTCACCGGAAAGCATTTGTCTTTCGAACTCAGCATTCTCTCCTACAAGAAGAGATCATTTTTTTATCTGCTTTGATTGTAACAATAGTCCCAATCCAAAATCATCAACACCTGCATTGTTACTGATACAAGTCAATCCGCGAATTCCTTTTTTCACCATTGCGGCAATTGTTTTTTCAGGAATCCCGCACAGACCAAAACCACCAACCATGATTGTCATATTATCACGCATGTCGCGGATAGCTTCTTCAGCACTTGCTACTACTTTGTTCATTGTACTACTTAATTAGAAATTATCTTTATCAAATGCATCTCCTCCGCTTGATCCCGGCTGAACATACTTATCACAATTTAGTTCAACGTTCAATTTTTCTGAAGGTGGGGTAAATTCACGTTTAGATAAATTGAGTTCTTTATCTGCATACACTTTTGCATATATAATGCCCATATAGGCATTGCAGTCCGTGCTCCTTGTCCTAGTTCTGTTGTCCTGAAATGAACGATCCTATCTTCTGCTCCAACCCAGCAACCGGATACAAGATCCGGAGTAATACCCATGAACCATCCGTCACTTTGATTTTGAGTTGTTCCGGTTTTCCAGCAATTGCATTTGAAAATTTATATTGACCACGTAAACGTGCGCCAGTACCGAACTGAACAACACCTTGCATCAGGTTCAACATTAAGTATGCAGTTTCTTCATTGATCGCTTCAACTTTCCTTGGAACAAAATCCTGAAGCACGTTTCCGTTCTTATCTTCAATCCGCATCAGATAAGCAGGTTGTGTACATACACCTTTATTGGCAAAAGTAGAATATGCTCCTACCATTTCATAAACAGAAACGTCGGGTGTACCAAGACAAATTGCAGGAACGGGATCGATCGGTGATGTAATTCCCATTCGACGTGCAATATCGATCATAGGTTGCGGACCGAATTGTTTCATGAGATAAGCAGAGATCGTATTCACCGAATTGGCTAATCCTTCTTTCAGCGTAAGCATTCCGCCGTATTCTGCATTCGAATTAACAGGTGACCATTGCTCTCCGGTAGGCAGATCGAAAGTTACTCTTACGTTTGGAATTTTATAGCAAGGAGAATATCCTTCCTGCATTGCAAGGGTGTATAGGAATGGTTTGAATGTTGAACCTACCTGACGTTTTCCTTCTTTAACGTGATCGTATTTGAAATAGCGGTAATCATTCCCTCCTACCCAGGCACGTACTGCGCCACTGATAGGATCCATTGACATAAAACCACATTGCAAAAATTTCTTGTAATATATCAGGCTGTCAAGTGGAGAAAGCGTTGTATCAACTTCACCATTCCAGGTGAAGATCGTCATCTTTACTTTTTTCTTAAATGCCTTATCGATTTCTTTATCGCTTGCCTTTGCTGTTTTCATAGCAATATAGCGATCTGTTTTTTTCATTCCATCAGTAATAATTTCCGGATGCTCATCCCATGGTTGTGCTTTTCCTTTCCAGTGTTCATTGAATTTTTTCTGGATCTCTTTCATGTGCTCACGCATAGCTTCTTCGGCATAGCGTTGCATTTTTGAATTGATGGTAGTATAAATTTTCAATCCATCAGTATAGAGATTGTAAGGTTTCCCTGTAGCGTTATTAATATGTTCTTTACACCATGCCAATAATTCTGTTCGCAGTACTTCACGGAAATAAGTTGCCAGTCCGAAGTTATGATCTTCCATCTGATACTTAAGTTTCGTAGGAAGCGCTTTGATTGAATCGTATTGATGATCGTTGATGAAATTGTATTTATTCATCTGTGAGAGAACGATGTTTCTTCTTGCAAGTGAATTTTTCGGATTACGGGCAGGATTAAATTTTGTTGGAGCCTGTAACATACCGACTAGCACAGCAGATTCCTGTATGTTCAGTTGATCCGGTGATTTTCCAAAATAAGTTTGTGTTGCAGATTTAATTCCAAAAGCATTACTGCTAAACTCAACAGTGTTAAGATACATTGCAAGAATTTCATCCTTCGTATAACGGCGTTCCAGTTGAATTGAAATTATCCATTCCTGAATTTTCTGGATAACACGATCCATTTTACTTTTTGGTTTTTCGTGAAAAAGATTTTTCGCAAGCTGTTGCGTTAACGTACTTCCTCCGCCGGCGCTACCTGCTTTGAATACGACCCGGATCAAACCACGCAGATCTATTCCGCTGTGATTTTCGAAACGGATATCTTCTGTTGCTTTCAATGCATTGACAAGATTCGGTGAAAGATCATAGTAATGTACGTTCGTCCGGTTTTGGATGTAGTACTTACCGATAACATTCATGTCGTTTGACAAAACTTCAGACGCCAGATTACTTTTCGGGTTTTCCAGATCTTCGAATGTTGGAAGTTCTTCGCCGATATAACCTTTTGAAGCCAGAAAAAGTACGAAGATGACAAAGATGAAAGGCAAAGAAACCAATATCCAAAACAAGCGGATATATTTACTAAAGGAGGGCTTTGATTTAGGCATATTTAAACCGGGGTGGTTGTGATTCCATGAACGCTGGTCAGCGAAGTTAATTGAATTCTACTTTGAAAAATCGCAAATACATCTAATTGATATTTAACGACTTACAATGCCCTTCTGACTCCTAAACGTAATAGAAGGTCCGAAGATACCAAAAATAAAGGCAGAGCTTAGTGGGAGAAAGGCAATTTATAACAGTAGATAGTTAATAGCGTCTGGAATGCTAAGCGGAAATTGTTTTAGAATTCGAAGATCTGACCACTTCGAATTTGTGCTTCAGATTCAGGAAGTATTTCTCAAAGTAATTGTATGAAACGTAAGAGAGCGTGATCGTTGATGCAACGATTATTAAGTAGACAGTTAAATAGTTTATGACTTCAAACTTTGAAAATTTAACTATGATTTTTCTGCAAAAAAATCATCAATGGATGAATCACATAAATTCCGTAAGAGATCTTACCTAAGAAATCAAAGGTTCTGTTTTCAAGTGGGATCAATCTGTTTTTAACGTTAGCCTGACCGACAATAATAAACAGAGCAAATACAGATATAACTTCATTGTTAATTACAACAGGTAAATTGATAAAACTTCACACGACAGGAATATTACAAGCCAGGAAATAAGCTCCATTATTTTATTCTCAACCAAGCTTAAAAAAACACTGTTTTCTTCTCTGTATAAAATTGCTCCAATAGCTCCGAACATCATACAATGAAAACGTGTTATTGTGAACGACATATCATGAATAGATCCCGGATGAAAAATGTGAAAATAAAATTTCCCTGCCAGCATAAATACTACCAATGCTATCAACACAGTTTTAAGTGATTTCGCTTTTGCGACGATCCATGGCCAGAATAAGTAGAATTGTTCTTCGACTCCGAGTGACCAGTAATGTTCAAGCAACGGTAGCGGACGAGCATAAATAAATGGAATATTAGAAGCAAAGAAAATATATTCTAAAAGCGAAGTTCCATTGATTGGAATTCCAATTACTATTAAGGTGACCAAAGCGACAATGAGATAAGTATAATACAGAGGCCAGATCCGTAAGATCCTTCTCATATAAAATTTTCTGATCTGAATCTTAGCTTTACTTTTTTCTTCGAGCAATAGGTAAGTGATCAAAAACCCGCTCAATACAAAGAACATTGTAACGCCGAATTCGGACATCAATGTGACTTTTAATTTTCCGTTTGCAAGTGTTCCAAATATAAAAGGATCCAGATCAAACTTTTCAAGGGCTATGGTTATATGAGAAAAGACAACAACCAATGCAGCAATTGCTCTTACTCCATTAAGGCCCGGAAAATAAATTGTTCTCGTTTCAGACAATTGATTGAAGCAATGTAGCTTTTTCAAATATAGAAATTCCTGATGAACTATTTTACAAATATAAATTGCTTTCCGGCGATTTTTTCAGAACCGGAAAATATTGAAACCAGATAAGTTCCGGATAGATTTATATTTTTCCCTAGTTCAATTTCAATTACTTTTTTTTCGCTTTGAATTGCCTTAATACTTCCATTTAATATTCTCAATCCATTTGAATCTGAAATTTCATAAGAAAGATCTCCCGTTAATAAACCTACATTCAAACTAATTGCATTATTTGTCGGATTCGGGAATACAATTATTTCAGGATGATTTTCTTTTTCAACTCCAGCATCGGTTAAAGAACACAAGTCGATGATCTGAGCAGTTCCTATAGAAGAATTTGCACTTAAGCTATCAATAAAAATTCCGCCATTTACACCGATAACAGAATCAATTCTTATCTGGAATGGATTGTTTGTTATCTCAAAATTAGTTGCTAAATTATTGCAGCCTCCTTCGCCAAGAGAATCAATACTCAATAAATAGGCATTGTATCCGGGTTGACCAAAACTATTGTCCCTTGCCTGACCGCCAATAATAAAACCATGATTAATTAATTGGATAAAATGAAACGCTTTTTCATTCCCTGAACTTCCATAAACTCTTGACCACAAAGTATCACCATTGGCGTCAAATTTCATTAAGAAAATATCATAATCGCTTCCTGAATTTGAAAGGTTGCGGATACCTCCTAAAAAATAATTCCCGTCAAACATTTGTCCAACACCTCGTCCGGAAAAATATGTATTGCCAAATGATGAAATAGATTTCGACCATTGAATGCCGCCAAGGCTATCAATTTTAAAAAGAATTGCCGACTTTGGAGAAGGAACTCCAACATCATTTCCTCCACAAATAATAAATCCGCCATCGGAAGTTATTGATATTGCCTGAGCATTATCTCCACAGTTCCCATATACTTTTGACCATAAAATATTGCCTGCAGAATCAGTCCTGGTCAAAGGAATTCCGCAGAGTGAAGTTTGATCTCCATTAATACCGGAAAAAATAAAACCTCCATCCGGGGTAACTTCAATACATGAAAGATTTTCATACCTGGTCGAATTATAAGTTTTAGACCATTCAACTCTTCCTGTTTTATCAGTTTTAAATAACAATTTATCGCTAATTGAATCAATAACATATCCACAAATAATATAACCTGAATCGGGTAATTGCTTAATTGCACCACCTGCAACAGTCCTTGTATACTGGATGTAAAGTTTCATCCACTCTATATTAAAGGTCCGATCAATTTTTATCATGCATGAATAATTATGACATAGTATAATTAATCCGCCATCCAGAGTCTTCTCCATCTCTATTGATTCGTGAGAATAACCTGCAACATTTAATGACCTTTGCAAAACTACATTTCCGGAACTATCAATAATTGATAACATTAGTGAGTCCCAATTGACAGGGTCATTTGTAATAATAGCGATTCTATTACTGTCTAATTGCTGAAGACCTCTTACACTAATTGTATTTGGAATTGATTTCTGGAAAATACTTTGCGAAAAAATTAATGATGTATTAAATACGAGTAAAACAAAAAGGATATAGGAAATTTTCGCCGTCATTTTCATTAGTAAATATTTTAATTATAACAATTAAACACATTCAAAAGTAGTTAAATAATCAAAGAAAATCAATTTGTACAAGTAAAGAAAAAGGTCAAAGGTCAAACGTAAACCCGTTTGACCTTTGACCCTTACCTCTGGCCTCTTTAAAAAATTACTTCAAAAACGTATCTTCAATCTTCACCACCTTCACTTCACGAACTTCCAGCGGATATTTTGCTACTACATCATCTTCTTCAAGAATCGTTTTAGGAAGTGTCGCTTTCAGGTTGTCTGAATATGACATCGGAGAAACTGTTCCGGCACGCAGACTTTCTGCAAGATCATTAACTTCTGATTCATCAGTAACAATAACTATATCCATATTCTGAACCTGCCAGTATTTTTTGATTGCATTATTTACATCAGCAAGTGTAAGTTTAGCAAGCAGAGCATCGAGTTCATTGATCCAGTCTTTTCTTCCGTAAAATTTAGAATCCATCATATATCCTAATTTTCTTGAAGGCGTTTCAATGTAAAGTTTGCTGTAGCTTTTCAGAAAGTCGCGTGTTGCTTCGAAATCTTCTGCTGTCAAACCATTCTTGATCAGATTATCCATTTCACGGATAGCCATTCTGATTGCATAATGTGCGTGACCGATCTTAATACTATCGAGTTCTTTATATTGTCCTTTCAAACCTTTCGCAGTTTGCACCGGACGCAGCCAGATACTGAAATAATTTAAAGAACGTGGAGTTCCTGATGGCGGCAACATATTACCTCCACCATTCTCATACCATTCAATGTAAGTGTAATCGCCATAGTTCATTGAACGTTCTTCACGGATTTTTTTATACAATCTTGAATACGACTTTCTGTGTTCACCCAACCAGCTGTTTGCAACCATAAGTGCTGCGAACTCATCATTAGAACGAGTAATGTTCATTGGGAAACCCGCAGAAACAGCAGAACCTAATGCTCCTTTTTTAGAAACAATTTCAACCGTTAAACCTTTTGGCTGTGCCGGCATACTGATCTGTGGCAAATTTGGTTTTGATACTGATAAAAGTCCGGCGTCTGCTTTTACTTTCGTAACAAACGACACAGGATAATCGCCGGCAATTCCAATGAGCACATTACTGTTTGTAAAGTAAGCCTGATATTGCTTTTTTGCATCTTCAACTGTAAGTGTTTTTACACTTGCAACATTACCTTCATTCAACTGAGCATAAGGAGTACCGCGGAAGATGAATGACTCCAGATATTTTTTTCCTAATTCTTCATCCGAAGATTGACGGATTACCTGCTCTACATAATTCTGCTGATTAGAAAGTAAACGATCAAAATCACTTTTTGTGAATGAAGGATGTAATAATAATTCACGTACTACTTTTGTATAAAATTCGTCAAGATACTGTGATGGTACCTGAAACGAAATGATTGCAACCTCTTTATCAGTTGAACTGCTCATACTTGCAGACCAAGGGTAGATCATTTTGCGAATGTCTGTAGAAGACATTTTTGAAGTGCCGCTTTCAACGATCATATCTGTTGTAATACTTGTAAGACCTTCTTTACCGGCAGGATCACATATTGATCCGTTCCGGAACATATAACGAAGGGTAACTTTTCCCGATTTGGGAATTGGAAGTTGTACGATCTCCTGTGCTCTTGCAGCAACGAAGCAGATCAGAAACATTCCTGCTATAATTATTTTTTTCATGATGATTCGTGTGTAAGATTAGAATGTTACTTTCTCTGTTGGTGCGATTGTACCTATCGTTAATCGCTGCGGTAAAAAATATTTCTGCGCAACACGCATGATATCCTGCGGAGTAACTCTATCGTACATACCGAAATATGAATTAAGTTGTTCCGGATCACCGCTCACCCATGTGAAGTGACTTAAGTTCTGAGCGATTGCTGTTGGATTATCAATTGACATGATCGCTGAATTTCTGAAATTCATTTTTGTCTCCTGAAGAATCTTACCATCAATCGGTTTATTTTTTGCTTCTTCCAACACTCTTTCCATTTCTTTACGGATATAACCGAAGTCAGTAGCATCAACTAATGAGGCTTCAACAGAGATCAGATAAGGATCACGAGTCGTATAAGAATCAGCACCGATTGATCTTACTTTTTGTTCCTGGATTACAAGTTTGTTATACAAATCAGAATTTTCGCCGAAGTATGCAGCACAAAGAAGATCCAATGCAGGAAAATCAATTGATTTCGGATCGTAACCCGGGCCTTTAAAATTCAGACTTAAGTAAGGAGGGAAACCTTCTTTTTGAAGGTTAGTATATTTTGTTTCTTTCTGTGCTGGTTCTGCAGGAACAGTTGACACATATGTTCCCGTTTTCCATGCTCCGAAATATTTTTTTGCAAGGTCGTTTACTTTTTTGTGCAGTAACATCACCTACAACTATGATCGTACAATATTCCGGACGGTAATAACGGTTGAAGAATTCGATTGAGTAATCATATTGATTCGGCATATCAACGATGTCTTCGAAGAAGCCCATTGTTGTATGCTTATATGTATGGCTTTCGAAAGCAGTATTCTGAATCATTTCATTCAGCTTGGTATAAGGGTTCGCTGAATTTTTTGTGTATTCACCTTTCACTGCTCCGGCTTCTGTTTTAAAATCCTGAATAGAATATTTCAGATTTTGAAAACGATCAGCTTCAAGCATGAACATTGTTTCAAGTTTGTTAGCATCGCCGGTCATATGATAAAGTGTTCTGTCAAGACTGGTATTTGCATTTGCTGAAGCACCTGTTGATTTTAGTACGGCGCCATATTTATCTTTTGGATAAAGATCAGTTCCTCTGAACATCATGTGTTCAAAGAAGTGAGCGAAACCTGTGTGTCCCGGTTCAACTTCATTTCGTGAACCTGTGCGAACAACAATATAAAAAGCAGCAATTCCGGGACTCTGATATGGAACTGTAACGACATTTAAACCATTGTCCAGTTTTGTCTGAAGAATTGGATACGGAAAAATCTTTCTTTCCGGTGGTGTCATCGTCTTACCTTCATCTTGAGCATAAGGCGGGGCTAACTTTACCAGTTTTTGCTGAGTTGGTGTTGCTTTGGGTTCACTTTTCGGTCTTGGTTTGGCTTTGTCTTGAGAGAAAGCATTTGACCCGGTGAAAAGCATCAGGAAGGCAAGGCTTCCGGTAACTATTCGATTTGTTTTCATGTGCTATTAATTGGTATGCGAAAGTATCCTTTTCATTGAAATAAATAAAGGATTTAACATGATGTTAAGAGTTTCTTTGACTGTATACATAGGTAAAAGTGACCTCTCCTCTTAAATAGCTGCGGGAACTGCGGGAAATGAACAACGCTTAATTATTTCCCGCAGAGTGGCGCAGATTGCCGCAGATGACGGCGCAGAAATTGTCTATAGTTTTTTCGCCGACTTGTGCAGAAAAAGTACACGGTACTAAAGCAAAGTGTTCAGAAATGAAAAATTTGCAATTTAAATGCAAGTATTCCCACTCACTTGAATTAGATTTGCATTAGGAAAAATATCATGAAACTCAAAACCATCGTCATCACATGTTTAATGCTGCTTAGCATTTTCCCTGACACTTCTTATGCAGACGAACGTACCGCAGCGCGTAAAGAACTTTTTGGACTTTTGCAGGAGAGACAAAAGTTGTTTGATAGTTATAGTCAGACAACAAAAAAGAAAAGCGGTTTTTTTGGAAACCGAACAAAGAACGATATGCGCGAAAGTCATGCGACGCTTCAGGAAATTGTTTCGATTGACAATAAGATCATGAATTCACTGGAAAGAGTGATCGATACAAAGAATTTTGAAAAGACAACTATGTCATTTGATGTAAGTGGATATCAGGAAAGAATAGATAATTTATCGAAAGTAAATGATGTAACGCTTGCACAGAATGACAATCTTGAGAAAGAAAAAAAATATCTGGGAAGACTTGTATTGAGAATGAAATTTTATTTTGTTTTTTTGCTTTTGATAATAATTGGATTGCTTTTTTGGATTTATCGAAAGAATTAAAATATAAAAATAAATTAAAAACAAGAAAATATTTAACAATTTTTTTTGTGAACGTCCCGAGCCCGCAGCATATTAGCAGTCCGATGGATTTCAAATCAATAGGAGTCCTACTCCATTTAAGTACATATGCTTATTCTTCCATTCTTGGAATAATTTAAGTACTTTTTCATCAAGAATGTAGGAAAACTATATTTTCATTATTGATTTTTATTTACTAATCTTGGTATTTAAGTCTAAAAAATGAGATCCGGAATACTATTTCTTGCAGCTTTAATTGTAATACAAAGTGGCGGAATTCTATTGATTTGCCATATTGAACAGGCTTATATGAAATGGACTATGGATTTCAATGAAAGCGAAATAGAACAGATCCGGATTACCAAAATTAAATTTGAAGTTCACAAACTGGACGATAATGAAATCGTGATTGGAAATCAATTGTATGATATCATTAATAAAACAGAAGTAAATACCATCTTAATCCTTAGTGTTATAAATGATAAAAAAGAATCAAATATTATCCGGGTTATAAAAGAAATATGTTCAAGCCCGTTTGAATCCCACAAAAACTACACGAATTTACTTCTTAAATTGATAAAACTAATTTATAGTTATCAATCTGTCATAGTAACAAAAGTAAAATTATCCTATATCACTAATCTGGCATATTACAAAGGTCAGTTGTACACTACCTCTTACTCAAATATTTTAACTCCTCCTCCACAATTCTGATATATTTTCCTGTTTTATAAATTAATTTTTTAACCCTTAACTATTCTATTATGAAAATGATAAAATCGACAATTATATTGTTGCTGTTTTCCTATACCATTACTTATTCACAAAACAATCTGAAGGGAATAATCACCAATGCGGAAAATACCCCGCTATCAAAAACCACTGTATTTATACCCGAACTGCAAAAAGTAATTATAACAGATTCACTTGGAAATTATGAATTAACAGATTTACCAACAAGTAGTGTTATTGTGCAATACTCCTGTATCGGGTATAAAACGATTGCAGAAAAAGTTGAGATCACAGGAGTAACGACGAAAAACATTTCACTGGAATCAGGTTATACTCTTTTGAACGAAGTTCTCATAACCTCCAACAATACTTATCAAACTGAAAAATTTCCTATTTCAATTGCATCTGTAAGATACACTCATGCAAATCACGCAATATCGTTAACGAATGATCTATCATATTTACCCGGCATTGACAAGATCTCATTAGGTAATGGGATTTCTAAACCTGTTATCCGCGGATTGTCATTTAATCAAATTGCACTTTATACTCAGGGTACACGAATCGAAAATCAACAATGGGACGATCATCATGATCTGGGCATATCAGAGCTTGGTATTGAAAATGTCGAAATCGTGAAAGGACCTGCGGCTTTAATTTACGGAGCTGATGCAATTGGCGGAGCGTTGGTTTTTATTGATGAAAAACCGGCAGCAAATGGTACCAGTTCAGGTAGTGCTAACCTCGGATTTCATTCCAACACTTTAGGACTGACTGCTGATGCCGGAATAAAATCAGCGAATTCAAAAGGAATGTTCTATGGTTTAAGAATCGGTGGTACATCTCATACAAGTTATGTTCAGGGCGAATCTGAAGAAGAGATAAAACCAAACGGTGAAGAAGAAGAGTTTGCTGCCAATAGTAAGTTTATGAATTATGCCGGTAAATTTAATATCGGTGTTTCTAAGAAATGGGGAATCAGTAAGCTTTCATATAGTTTCCTTGATCAGGAAATCGGGATTGTAGAAGATGAAGGTGAAGCAACTGGTGGTATATTAGTAGACGAAGAAGAGGAACAAAGAGAACGCGAACTGGAAGCACCATATCAAAGTGTCGTTTCGCAAATTATCTCCAGTGAGAACACGGTCTTTCTTAAAAATTCAAAACTGAATCTGAATTTAGCTTATCAGTTAAACAACAGGAAAGAGTTTGAGCCATTGCCAAACAAACAGAAAGAACTTGCAATTGGGCTAGATCTGAATGTAATTACCTATGACGTAAAATGGACCAGTAATTCTGCAAAAGCATTTTGGTGTTACGATCGGTTCTCAGGGAACATTTCTGGAAAACAAAAACAACGGCCGGGAATCAATAGTTCCCGATGCCGATGGTTCAGATGTGGCAGCTTATGGAATTGTCCGGTATGACTCTAAAAGGTTTAATCTGATCGGTGGTTTCCGTTTTGATGCCAAAAGTCTTGAAGCCGAAAGTTTCGAAGAAGGAAATGAAATGGAAGAAGATACGTTCATAATGTTCCAAGAGAATGATACAATAACAAAACCTGAAGTTGAAATTGAACGTGACTACTCTCCGACATCTTTCTCCCTCGGCGGAACCTTTCTTCTAAACAACAATCTTAGTTTAAAAGGAAATATTGCAACCGGATTCACTGCACCAAATTACGCGCAACTCGGCACCTTCGGAAAGCACGAAGGTACTTTTCGTTTTGAACGTGGAAATGTTGACCTGAAAGTCGAACAAAATCTGGAAGGTGATCTTGGTTTGGTATGGAAAGGAAAGAGCTTCAGTGTTGATCTTAGCGCTTACACTAACATGATCAGTGACTATATTTATATAGCTAACACCGGAGATTCAGTTGTGAGAATAACTCCTGATGCAAGAGATACTTTCGCATTATATGAATACCGACAAAACGGCGCAACCTTTACAGGAGGTGAAATTCAGATCAGGTATTTTCCTCAGAGTGCTTCGTGGCTGAATATAAATCTGGGATATTCAAAACTTGAAGCGTCCTTGAAAATTGGTGGCAATGTTCCCTATATTCCATCTGACAAATTGGTGGGTGAAATCAAATTATTGAAAAAGCAATTATGGAAATTTAAGGACACATACTTTTCAATGAAGATAAGTAATTACGAAAAGAGAGTGGACGTTGCAGAATATGAACTATCAAGCGATAGCTATAGTTTACTGGATATTTCTGTTGGAGGTTCATTCCGATTATTTAAACAACAGGCAGGCATTAGCATCTTCTGCACCAATCTGAAGAATGAAGCTTACTTCAATCAATTGTCACTGGTAAAATACATTGGCGTAAGAGACATGGGAAGGAATATCGGATTCAATTTGCATGTGCCTTTTGGGTTATAATTATTATTATAGCAGCAGGGGCAAAAATGATCTTATTCTTTTTGCCCCTGCTGCTAATTTCAAATTAAATCTCCTATCTAATTTCCAAAGTGATTTATAAAAAAATCTAAACTATTTAGTTACTACGAATTTCTGGACTTTACTAAAATTATTATTTAGAATCATTCTGCAAAAATAGATTCCGGATGATAAATTGTTAATTTGTTCTTTAACATGATAATCACCATGCTGCATTAAATTATTTGCAATCGTTTCGATTTCCCTTCCAAACATATCAAAAATAGAAATTTTAACATTACTTAATTCGGGAACAAAATAGTCAAAAGTAATTGTTTCTTCCTGCAGATTATAAAAAGGAATTGACAAGTTCATAATTTGATAAGAATTGGATTGTATTCCAGTTATATCATCACCTGAAATTTCTCTTTGCCAAATTCCTCTTCCAAATGTTGAACATCTTACATAATATTTACCATTTGTTGCCACACTATCTATGCCTTTCATTTCAGTCATAAAAACACTTTCTGGTAGTCCATTATTCCATCGAACCCAATTCACACCTCCATCGATTGTTTTAAACCCGCCTTCTTCAGTAGCTGCATAAATTAAACTTGAGTTATATGGATAAATAACTAGATCAGCAATAGGCACGTCTGGCATATTCCCTGATATATTTATCCAAGTTATCCCCCGATCAGTTGTTTTAAAAATTTATTTCCTGCATTATATCCACCAACAATAGCATAAGCAACATAAGGTTGTGTTTTATCAGGAATGACTTTTTCTATAGGACTGTTGGTTGGTAAACCCGCGTCACGCTGCACCCAAGTGTTTGTTATTGCATCACGCACCCATAAGTGTGATAAGAAACCTGAATACAGGGGTGCATAGATGCTTGGAGAAGTACCTGTGCTAAAAGCAATATCATAAACATTACCGGGTAGGCCACCGATTGGTGTTATAGTATTCCAAGTACCTCCTTGGTTTGTACTTTCATAAATCAAATTAAAGGTGGTGGTATATAATTTGGTTGGATTACTATGATCAGTTCTGATAATTAATCCGTCACCAACTGACCCATTGATACCATTCCATGTTATGCCATTATCAAATGATGCATGTCTTGTTTGATTCATAATTGCATATTGATTAGCCTCGTTATTGGGATCTATGGCTACTCCAAATCCATCACCGCCTATTTTACATGACCAATATGCCTGTCCTGAATTGATTATATCTACCATATTATCTTGTGAGCCTGCTATTATGCTTCGTGGGTCAGTTTCTCCACTATCAAAATTATAGAACTGTGTAATGGGTAATAAATTATAAGCATTGTATTTCCATGAACTCCCCAAGTCATCCGTGTAATAAATTCCTCCATCTGATCCATTGTATAGTATGTTTCCTGTAGCATCCCATAAAAATGTATGTTGATCAACATGTTGGTTTTGCTGCAGGCTCCTCGAAATTATAACCATTAGTTGTTCTCCAAATTGACCCTCCTCCTGCAAACGCTAGATTGCAGTCTGTAGGGCTAACTGTCATTGTATTTCCGTACCAACCTTGACCCCAATGAAAATCTGTTGTTTGCTGTCCATAAATATTTAATCCAATATGGCAAGTGTCCCAAGTTACACCTGCATTGATTGTTTTATAAATATGTTTTGTAAAATTACCTGTATCAGATGTGACACATGCATAAATAATATTAGGATCAGCAGCACACAAGGCTAATGCTGTTCTTCCAACATCTGTCGTTGGTGCTCCTCCAGCCAGTGGAGTCCAGTTAATTCCCCCATTAGTTGATTTATAAATCTGGTCACCCCAAATAACTGTATATAAGTTTTGTGGATTTAATGGGTCAATTACCAAATCTGTCGTTCGACCAGTTAAATATCTTGTCCAAGAATTTCCACCATTAACTGATTTAAAATAGCCATCATCGGTTGCAGTATGCATAATTGAAGAATTCAATGGATCATAAAATATTTTATAAAGCAGAGGGAGTTGGGCTCATAGGTATATTCGTCCAACTATCACCTAAGTCCGTCGTTTTCCATAATCCTGTTCCTGCATGAATTCTAGGTTCTCCTGTTCCTATAAATATAGTTGCAGGATCTGTTGGAGAAGTTACGAAGGTGTTAGCCCAAGGTGTGTTTAAATGATCACTTATTGACACTGGGATTAAAAACAAACCTAAATTAAGGTAGTGCCATAAATTTCCACTTGCGGACAAAACTCTCATTTCGCCCGATGATGTTTCAATTGCAAGCACTCTTCCTGAATAAATAGTATAAGGTGAACCGGGTGATCTCATACCATAAGGTCCAACAAATTGCCAATCACTGGTTGCTGATAAAAAGTCGTTTCCGTCTATTCTTCTAAAAATACTTTCGTTTGCAATTCGGTTAACTTCTTCTTTAACGGATTGCACCTGATCTGCCGTCATATTTTCATAGGGATAATGAAGTCTTCGAAAATATTCAACCATTTTTTTAGCATCATTTTCAATTTTCAATTCATCATTTGAATCTAAAATTTTTTTATTTTCAAAGCTATTTTGAGCATAAGAGCTTTGAAAAAAGATTGTAAGTATTAAATAGATGATTAAATTTTTCATGGTTTTAATTGGTTTTAATTATTTAATTTTGATAAATATTTAATTCAATGCAAAGCTAAATATACAAATATTTTGATTTAGCAAATCATTTTATTTAGCACAAATAATTAAATTTTTGCATATTTGCCTTTAATCGAATGTGGAAATCGGTCAGTATTATTAGTAAATAAAAAAATTAAACATTTAAATTAAATCTAATTCGCTTTCTCAATCCGAATCCCTGCATCCATAATCTGTGGCAGCGGATCAATTCGCATTGCTTGTTCTAGCTGAAAAATATATTTTCCGGATTCAGGAAAACGAAAACCTCTTTTAAAAAGCTGACGATTGTCCCAGATATCACCCATACCATCGCCCAGCCATTTACCACTTGCATCAGCAAGAGTAAGTTCTAAAGTATCGCGTTCCATTTTTCCTGATGGCGATGTGGTGGTGAAAAATAAAAATATATTACTGAATTGATATCCGCCGGCATTTCTCAGATTGATGTAAAGATTATGCGATGAAATTGTATCCTGAATGTCTACAGTAAATTGAACAGCATTATTTTGTTCCCAACGATTTTCGGGAAGTTTAACATTGTCTTCAAAAACAACATTGCGGTCGCACGATGAAAGCGAAAGCAATGCAACGAGCATGAATAAATTTGAAAAATACTTTTTGAATGGAAGTTTGAGATTCATCCCTTATTGATCTGCCGGTTTATCCGGTCGTGGTTGACGAGGAACTCTATTTGCTCTGTTCGGTTGCGGATCAGCAGATGGTTGAGAAGTTGGAGCAGCATTTTGTTGCGGACTCTGTGGCTTAGGTTGATTCTGCTGTGGATTATTTGGCCGCTGTGCCTGATTAGGATTCGGATTATTCTGCTGAGGCTTATTCTGGTTTGGATTATTCGGACGCTGACCTTGATTTTGCGGACGCGGCTGATTCTGTTGCGGAGCATTCGGCTTCGGCTGATTTTGCTGCGGAGCGTTAGGCTTTGCTGATTCTGCTGAGGACGAGGTTGATTCTGCGGCCGGTTTTGATTTGGATTTTGCTTCTGATTCGGATTGCCTTGATTTGGCTGTCCTCCCTGGGGCTTACCCGGTGCACTACCTTGCGGACGTTGTGCATTTGGTTGACCTCCTGCTTGTCCGGCATTCATTTCACCACCAACTTTTTTCTTCTTCTTCTTTTTCTTCTTCAGTTTATCCATCCGGTCAATACGATCTTGTCCAACAACATTTTCGTAATCAGGAGCGATATCAATTTCTACTTCAACCGGAAGAGCCAGATCAGTAGGTTTAATTTTTTCTTTATTCAGATTGATAACTTCATTAACTCTATCGACAGAAAGCATGACCCAGTTTCCACCAACTCCACCTTCACTTAATTCGCGTTGTTCTTTTTTCTCATCGATTGTATATGCATACCACATCAATCGTTTGAAAATATCTGTCTTGCGATGGAAAGCTCTTCCATTTTCTGTTTCCAGAATTATATTGGTCGATGGAAAATCTTTTAGAGCATCAACGTAAGAATCCAATTCATAGTTAAGGCAACATTTAAGTTTGGTACACTGCCCTGCAAGTTTCGCAGGATTAAGTGCCAGATTCTGATAGCGTGCAGTACTTGTTGAAACAGTTTTGAAATCTGTCAGCCATGTAGAACAACAGAGTTCTCTTCCACAAACACCAATACCACCTAAACGACCTGCTTCCTGACGCATTCCGATCTGACGCATTTCAACACGAATCCGGAATTCTTCAGCAAGTTTTTTTATCAGCTCACGAAAATCTACGCGGTCATCAGCAGTATAAAAGAAAGTTGCTGTTTTTCCATCACCTTGAAATTCTATATCACTTAACTTCATTGAAAGTTTCAGTGACTGGATGATCTCACGTGAACGGGAAAGCGTAGCAGTTTCTTTATCTTTAACTTCGTTATACTTTTCTAATTCTGATTGTTTGACTTTTCGATAAAGAGCTTTGATAGTATCTGAATCTTCTGTCACACCTTTTTTGCGCAATTGAAAACGTACTAATTCGCCTGTCATCGAAACAACACCAACGTCGTGACCGGGAGTTGCTTCAACAGCAACAAGATCACCTACTCTTAATTCAACGTTATCTTTATTTGTAAAAAATTCTTTGCGACTACCTTTAAAACGAACTTCAACAATTGGAAATGGCGACTGTCCCGAAGGCAGAACCATATCTGAAAGCCAATTGTAAACGTTTAGCTTGTTGCAGCCGCCGGTTCCACAAGTGCCATTACTCCGACACCCGCTTGGAGCCCCATCTTTTCCCGTACTACACGATTTACAAGCCATATGATTTTTGTCAATAACATGCAAAATTAGCAATTTTGGGGAATTAGGGAAGTAATATAAGTAATGGTGGTATTTAGTTGAAAGTCAGCGGTTAATAAGAGCCAATATGTGTAAATTAGTATAAGAGTAGTATAAGAGACAATTGCTTCCACACACTCCGCACTTCAAACTCAAACTGACTTTACTAAATGTGGAATTGAGATTGAGGTGTGGAAATGACAGAACCTTGCC
Organism: Bacteroidota bacterium; assembly: GCA_016711505.1. Lineage (NCBI taxonomy): Bacteria > Pseudomonadati > Bacteroidota > Bacteroidota bacterium. The sequence continues at coordinate 21,063 of JADJSV010000006.1, forward strand.
ATCTTTAATTCAACGCTCTACTCTAATCAACCTATGCACTATAAACGACAGATCAGAAAATAAAATCTTAAAATTTGCATTGCGATCAATATGAAAAATGGCTTTGTTGAATTCTTCGATCAACTCTTCTGCATTATTGATATGAATAAAAGGAGCAAGTCGGGCAATTGCAGTTAACTCTTCTCCATCAAGACGAAGTAATGAACGGTTACCATAATTAATGAGCAGGCACTCACGGATATTATCAAGACTGTCAGTTAAAAATTCCTTTTGTTCATCCCGGGAAAGATCGTTTAATTTTAATGTAAGTTCATTGATGACTTTGAGATTTAACTGATAGCATCCACGCATCCAGCTTATAAAATCTTTCTCAAAATTTGCACGTTCTTCAGCACGATCAATCAATTGCAGCGCTTCAGAAAAACTTCCATTTGATTTATGATGCAAATGCCGGGCAGTAGCTTTGTCGATGCCGTGCTTGTTGATCAATTCAGCAAGCATATCTTCTTCACTGATGCGATTAATTTTGACAAGCTGAGTCCGGGAAATAATAGTTGTTAGCAGACCTTCATAATTTTCTGAAACCAAAAAGAAAAGTGTACGCTCAGGTGGTTCTTCCAGGATCTTCAATAATTTATTTCCTGCAGGATCATTCATTTTCTCAGGTAACCAGATGATAACAATTTTGTAAGGAGCTTCGACTGCTTTGAGATTTAGTCGGCGCATGATATCTGCACTTTCATGAACAGAAATAATTCCTTGCTTGTTATCCAGATCTGCATTCTCCATCCAGTTCATGTAACTGAGATAAGGCTGGTCGATTATTGCTTTGCGAAATTGTTCAATGAAGTCAACACTTTTCGGTTCTTTAATTTTTTCTTTCGAAGCAACAGGAAAAGTATATGAAACATCCGGATGAACATACTTCTCCATTTTCTTACAAGCCGAACAACTTCCGCATGAATCATCAAGGCCCGGATTTTCACACACCAGATACTGCGCAAACGCATTGGCAAGGGGAAGACCACCGGCACCTTCAGGTCCCAGAAACAGCAAAGCATGACTCACTCTATTCTCCTGAGCAGAGTGAATAAGCCTTTTTTCACATCAGTATGTCCGATTACTTCCTCAAATTTCACTGTGTAAAAATAGTTTTTGTTTTAACCGTTATAGTATTTGTAGGAATATTTATTGACTTAAATGGCAGGTAGTAGCAGGTAATTCAAGAAGTTTGATAGTCTCTTGGATCCTCAGAGTTAATAATATTGAAAAAAGAAAAATTGAAAATGATGCTTCAATGTTGTAGGGGAGATGAATTTATCTTTATTGTGCAAGTGAACGAATTTTGAATTCATTAAAAACTGAGTAGCAGAAGCTGACAGGTATACATATTTAACCCCGGGGGCGCGCGATCAAAGCGGCCCTTCATGAATGAATGTAAGTAAGTATTGTATGATGATTATATTAAAAATTGCTTACGCCTGGCAAGGGTTTCCCCCAATTTTCCCCGCTTGCCAGACTATCCACCTGCGGCGGACAGCACTAATAAATAAACAAATGACAAAATAATAATTGAGAAATATAACCGCGTAAATGCAGGTTCTTTTTTGAAACAAAACATCAACTATTCAGAGTTAACTAATAGTCTGAACAACTCACAACTCACTAAAAAAAACAGGTATCTTTACCACAATGAAAAAAATAATTCTTTCGCTCTTAATTTTTATCTCGCAATTCAGTTATGGACAGGAGATGTGGGGAATCAGTAATAGCAACTATAGTGGTAATATGGGAATCTTTCTCAATCCTTCTGAAATTGTCGGGGCGCCATATAAATATGAGATCAATTTAATTGCCGGAGATTTTTTGCTGAGAATAGTTACATCTATTTTCCAAAAGACAAAAATATCGTTCTGAATACAATTTTCGGAAATAACGAGCCGGGGAAAATTATTTATTCAGAAATTCAACCGCTTTGCAAAAAGGGTTTGGTCATACTCTTATTATTGGACCAAGTTACATCAAGAATAATGGTGACTGGGCGTGGGGATTACATTCTGCATTCAGAAGTGAATTGAGTGTGCTGGATGTTCCTGCACATTTAGCATATACATTTTATTCAGGATTTCATGCGCCGGAAATTTTCGGTGTCAGATTTAATTCTACACCAATGAGTTTTGCAAGTGCGAGCTGGCTTGAACTTGGTGGAACTTATGGGCGAGTGTATAGTGAAACTGAAAAGCACTATATAAAGTGGGCTGCAACAGGAAATTTACTGATAGGATTCAATGGTTTGTATGGCGACATTCAGAATTTAGATTATACTGTTCTGGATTCCAGCAATGTTGTCTTTCACAATGTAAATGCAAAGATCGGAAAGGCTATCGATGATTCATTTATCGCACTTCGAGGCGCCGGACTGAGCACAACACTTGGAGCAACTTATATGCATAAAAGAAAGCAAGGTGGATTTGAATGTAACCGCAGCAATGATAACATCAAAAAATATGATTACAGAGTCGGTGTTTCTCTTATTGATCTGGGAACGATTCGCTATTTCCGTAAATCAGAAATTATAGAAATTGCAACAGGTGCAAATCAAGTGTGGACAGGCATAGATTCAGCAAGTATTGGTCTGGAAAATGTCGGGACAACGGTAGTGTCAAATATCGGTGGTTCAATTCGCGAAGAAGGGTTTTACATGTGGATGCCACTTGCTGTGAGTACACAATTCGATTATTCTTTCACTCCGAAAATTTATGGAAATCTTTCACTGGTAAAACGAATTCACTTTACGGAAAACCAGATTGCAAGAGGCGATCAAATGAATCTTGCCGTTCGTTATGAAAAAGAAAATTCGAAGCGAATCTTAATTACACTTTATTTGAATGGGATCAACCGTCGCTTGGATTAGGAATCAGATACAAATGGTTTGTGATCGGAAGTGACCGGTTACTTCAGTTCATCGGACTTTCTGATACTCAGGCATTCGATTTCTTCTTTGGTTTCAAATTTCAGTTTTGCAAGAGACCGTTTAGTCCGTGACCGGATTGTGCGGCATTCAATAACATCTGGATTTTTGACCAGGATTTATCTGATTATTGGATTTTCAGGAATTAACTGATTTAGGGATTTCTTGGTTGATAGCTGAAAAGTCATCAGACTGATTATTCAATTCATAAAAGTTATCTAAAGCATGAACGCTCTTATTTTAAATTTAATTGTATCTCTGAAATAAGGCAACCAGGAAATCCAAAAATCAGCTAAATCCAGGTCCTATTTTGTTTACTTTTGTCCCATGAAAACCATCGACCACCACAATTTCAAAAACGAAAAAGCTCTGATCCGTGTAGACTTCAATGTACCTCTCGATAAAGAATACAATATCACTGACAACACAAGGATCCGTGCTTCCATTCCAACGATTAAAAGATCTTATCTGATGGCGGCTCGGTTATATTGATGTCTTTTTCGGTTATGTAATGGCAAATGAAATTGCAAATGCAGATAAAGTACTTCTGAATTCAGAGAAACCTTTTACTGCAATTATGGGCGGAGCAAAAGTATCAGACAAAATTCTCATCATCGAACAATTGATGAATCGTGTTGACAATTTATTGATCGGTGGTGGAATGGCATTTACATTTGTGAAAGCAATGGGTGGAACGATTGGTTCATCGTTGGTTGAAGAAGATAAACTCGATCTTGCATTACATCATAGAAAAAGCGAAAGCAAAAAATGTAAATCTTATTCTTCCTGTTGATGCAATCATTGCAGATAAATTTGATGCAAATGCAAATTCAAGAGTGTAATATCAACGAAATTCCTGATGGCTGGATGGGTTTAGACATCGGTCCAAAATCAGAAAAACTTTTCAATGACGCCATTGCACAATCCAAAACAATTTTGTGGAACGGTCCGGCCGGAGTTTTTGAATTCGAAAAATTCTCTCATGGAACAAAATCTGTTGCAAAAGCAATTGCAGCAGCAACTGCGAATGGGGCATTCTCTTTAATCGGCGGCGGTGATTCTGCTGCTGCGATTTCGAAATTCAATTTGACAGGTGGGGTGTCTTATGTTTCTACGGGTGGCGGTGCTTTGCTTGAGTACATTGAAGGGAAAGAATTACCAGGGGTTGTGGCTATTGGCAAATAAAACGTAACGTACAACTTTAACACTAAAGTGTAAGCACAAGATAATTTGTAACCCTTCACTTCGAGCTGAGGATCTTCAATCCTCATTAACAGTAAATACGAATTACTTTTTCACAAATTTAATTAATTGTCTTTTCTTAGAAAACGCATCTATATAAATGCAATTGTAAATTCCTGACGGCAGTGTATACAAGTCTACTGTATTTTGATTCTTATTTATTTCTTTCGCTTCCTATGCTCCATTGATAAGTTGCAAAACCATTTCCGGCATCAATAAAATTGAATCAATTAAACAAAGTCGATGTCGGCTCCTAACTCTGGTCCAATTGTATTTGAATTTGTTATAGTTGCCGTATCAGAATAAGTGAAAAAGCCTTCTGAGTCTATAATCAAAGCAAAATAATTTCCTGAAGAACTTACATAGATCTCTTGCAAGTATCTCCGTTATTCCAATTATATGTATACCTGAAGGAGCTGAAATAAGGAATGCTATCGTTGTTACACGGTCATGAGTCAGGAATACTTAGAGTTCTATTGAAATTGGGTTTCGTAATTTTTTTTCCCAAACAAAACCCCAATTTTAAGATCGTAGTATCGTATGCTGTTCCCCAAAAGGACAAACGCCTTTTTCTCAAGTCTGAATCACCTGAGAGATATTTTCGTCATGCGTAAATCCCACATGATCGTTCCTGTAGAATCCATTTGAATTAAACTTCGTCCTAAATAAGATGGCGTTGATCCAAAACATAAAAAATCTGCAAGCAAGGTGCTACCCCCCATCCTTATATATGTCGCTGCTATATAAATTCCCAAAATTGACTGAATCAAGAAGAGTTGAATTATAATCACTTAGAAATTAAAATATTTCAAATTGTAGTCATTTTCATAAAAAACGTTCAGGACTTTGGATTAATTTTTCATTATACATCAACCGCACCAATCGCAGTTGTTGAAATTATGCTTCCATCCGAATTATTTATGAATGATCGTGCCTCTCTCTTTCTAACATACAACAGCAAGTGATTCGTATGATCTTTCGCAATCTGAATCACACCATTTTCCTGAGATCCAAGATCTACGGAATCTTTTTATTGAAAGTGTGTCTCCATTGGAATTAAGAATAAGTAAAATGGGTGGAAAGAATTAAATGAGCAAAAGCGAAACATACAGATTGCGAATAAAGTAAAGTATCATTTCACTCCGTTTCACCACTAGTATTTTTAATCCTGAATAATAATTTGAATCTAAGAGGTTTGTTCCAAATTAATGCTCCGTCATTTCCAAATTTGAATAATTCGCCCGGGATCAACTACGCCGCAACCCCCGAACAATTTTATCTGCAATTATTCCTGAATCCGACGTTTGAAAAACAGAGGTAAACTTTGTAATTCTTATTTTCATGATATCCATTATTTGGCTGGTGTCTATCAAAACAACATTGTATAGTGAGTCAATTTTAAGCACAAAAATTCTGTTCTTTGATTTCGGGAGTCTGCGATCGCATCAGGAAATTCGAATTCCGTTAATCCGCCAATCAAAAGCCGCCATCCTTGAAGCGCGTTGTTCCGGCAGGTACCTCTGCTCCAGTTTATATGTCCTGCATTTGTGCTTACAAAAAAATATTTTCTTCTCAATGTATTGGGTATTATGAGAATAGCACTCCGGCGAAAAATGCAACTATCGATAAAATTGTTTTCATGCAGAAATTATTATTTTATTCAAAGGAAGAATATTTTTCGACTACTAACTCATTTTACAATTTGCAGGATAACCAACCTCGCCGGGAAGGATTTCGCTACGAAGGATTTTTTACTCGTTTATTCACTGTGGATTTATAATCCTCGTCACGTAAAAATATTTCCTGCAGATCTCGCTGCACTCGAAGTTTGTTTCATATCAAATCATTTATTCTTCAAACTATAGAACCCACCTTCAGCAACGGATAATAAAAAATCGATTCCGCCTTTTTATCTGTGTCCAGCCATTTGAATCTTGCATCTGCTTTATTGAAAAAGTAAAGAAACAATCCAACAAGAAAAGCATATTTTAAAACTCCAAAAATCGCTCCGGCAATTTTGTTGAAGAGCCCAAGTGCGGTAATGCTAACTAAACCTTCGAAAAGTTTAGCAAGAAACCATGCACCAATGCTAACACCGATCCACACAATGCATAAGAACATATCGTAATGTTTCCGGTGAACCCCCAAATGTTTTGAATAAAAATTCCGCAACAGCTGCCGCCATTTTGAATCCAAGAAAATAACACAACACTAGTGCGCCTAACATTGCAACCTCAAAGATAAAACCTTTGATGAAGCCTCGGATTGCGCCGAAGGCTAGTAGTATCAGTATGGCGATGTCGATTGTTTGCATTGATTCGGACGAAATTTAGTTGAATAGTGTGAAGTTTCAGTTTGTGGTGAGTGTAGGGTACGTCAACTCACACACCCAAACTGAAATCAACTGTTTTATAATTCCCTCCGCTCCTTCTTCACCTTCTCATACGCCTCATTGATCTTCTTAAACTTCTCCTGTGCATCTTTCTGATATTCGGGACCAAGGTGATGAACTTTATCGGGGTGATACTTTACGGCCATTCTACGATATGCTTTCTTCACTTCATCGTTAGTAGCAGTTTTTTCAACTTCAAGAATTTTGTACGATGAATCAACTTCAACAATGAACATCGCTTTGATGCTGTTGAAATCTGCTTGCGATACTCCAATAAGGTGACTGATCTGACTGATCACATTCAATTCTTCCTGTCCAACCGCTCCATCACTCGAAGCAAGTCCGAATAATAAGTGGATCAATTCAAGTCGTGACGGTGGATCAACGTATTGTCTGATCTGCTGACTAACTTGTCCGATCTGAATATCCTGTTTAAGAATTTCGCGGAATAGCAGCATCCGCTCTTGCGTATGTGCTTCGCCGAATTGGCGATTAAAAAAATTCCGAACGAAATCCAGTTCAGACTTTAGGATTCGTTGATCTGCTTTCATTACAGCAGCACAAAGCACAAGCAATGCTGCGCTAAAATCATTCGCTAAAAAACCCGGTGGTGTATTCGGACTTCCGGTTTGAATTTTAAGACTACTTTCTTCTGTGATAGAACCTAAAGCAAATCCAAGGATTCCACCTATTGGTCCACCAACTGCCCAACCTAGGCCACCGAAGATCCATTTATTCCAGCTTGACATTTTAATTTAGTGTTTTGGACATTCACACGATTCCTCTTTGAGCATTTCGCGTATAACATTCAGAGTAACGACATCCAAGGTAGACATTGTTTTATTTCCGGTCTGACCCTCTTCTTTATCTTTCAATTCTTTATTAATGATCATCTCTGCCATCATAGCACCAATTTTTTTGCGCTCGTATTTTTTGAAGATGATATATGCTTTTAATTGGTCAGTAGACATTTTTCTGCACGTATCAATCATTGTCTTTCTATCGACTTTCATAAAGTCGACCGGATTTTTAGAATACATATCGACCATATCCCATGTATTATTAGTACGTTGATAGTCGTCAGATATTTTATACAACATTCTGTATCGGAAACCCTCTGTATTGGTGATGTATGCTTTATTATCAACTTCCACCATTCGATTGTATCTGGCGCGGCCTTCCGGTCCACACCACAAATATGTTCCATTGAATTTTCTATTCAATGCACGCAATTTTGTCATATCAAATCCATTCAACCGATCGAAGTATTTATTTCTGATCGACATGGTTGTAATTTTACCTCTTCCTTTCAGCGCAATTCTTTCCCAGCCCTTAACCGCTTTTTTCTCGCCCGGTACTGTACAATAAACGGTATTGACGATAACGTTATTTGCTACTAATTTATCAACTACAACATCAATGTCTACAGTGCCCGTTGTCACATCACCATTGCCAACGAGAAAGATCATTTTAATAGCATCCGGATCTTTCGACCAGGAAATTTTTTTAAGGCAAGTATTAAGAGTTGCACCAACGTATTGATCACCTTTTTCTATTCGCGAAGGAATTTTATAAAGCAAACTCGTCAGCTTTTCGAAGTCTGTGCTCAGGTCTTTTACGATCCGTGTATATCCATTTTGTTTTCCATAGCTGAAACGTGCATAGGTAACAACTGCAATTCTATAATTCGGCTGCGGATTACAATTAGAAAGAGTGTACCAATAATCCCAGATGTGATTTCTCAAATGATCGATCAATCCATTTGAACTACTGCTAAGATCCATAGCAATAACGATGTCAACCGGTCGACCGGTTTTGATCTGTCCGTTTGCGGAAACAGAAAAAAACAAAAGGAAAGCGTATAAAATTCGTAATAAACTGCGGTGTGGCACGGCTAAAATAATTCAGTGGGCCGCAAAGGTAGCAATCCCGCAAAATTCTGAATACCTTTGTTGCAAATGGATGCAATTGATTTACAAAACTTAAAGCAGGATTGGGAAAAATTAACCCAAACGTTGGCGAATACATATGGCGAAGAACCTGATCTTCAAGCCATACTTTTTTTAATTGGAATCCAGGAGTTAGGAAAAGGGCCGATGAAATATTCGAAAGATGAAAAGCAGGATTTGATGCACATAGCAGTGTGCAAGCTGATGAGTCAATTTGGATATTACGAATTAGAGGGACTTGACCAGGAAGGGTGGCCACATTGGAAACTTGTGAAAAAGCTCCCGCCGCTCACACTGAAAGAGCAGGATTTACTATTGAAACAAGCTGTTATTGAATACCTTAAGTAGCTTTTTCAAAAAACAAAAAGTCTATAAATGAAGTGTTATACTAACTGTTTCATGTTGTTTTAAACGGACAACGCCACGAGCAGTATCGGTATTTCTGATTGCTTCAGCATTCAGATACGCTTCCAGGTCAAATGAAAATTCAGCTTTGCCGGCAGCATCAGAAATTTTTGTGATACGAAGGTCTGATTGAACACCATTCACATTATTTACAGCAGTGTCTTGCCATAAAGTTACAGAAGCGCCTTGTACTGAGCGACCTGCAGAATCAACCACAGTGATGACAGCAACAGTAGGTCCATCTTTTTTGCATGAGCCGAAGGTAAAAACGCAAAAAACACCTAACACGACAAGAGCGGTAATAAGTCCGCTTCTCTTTTCTGAATTCATCTGATTTTGGTTAATATTGTGGTCTATCTAATAACAACACAAAAATATAATAAAATGAAGAAATTAAGCATACTTT
>JADJSV010000007.1 GCA_016711505.1 Bacteroidota bacterium
AAATCTTTTTTCTCGCCAACGAATGCTTCCACAAGATCTTTTACCGATGAATAAATAAGCTTAACTAATGGTGCCCGGTTAGCTGCTTTTTCAGCATAGGAGAAAAAAGGATTTCGGATATAATGCGAACCGATATACCCGATTACAGCAACCCCAACAAAAATTGTCAGAAGTCCCAACCCCGGTATTTCTAATTGTTCAATGCCCGGAACCTTTATTGGTATTTGGAAAGGAAGCAAGCCATCGATCCAGAATATCGTTTTTAATAACACCCATAAGGTTACAACGATAGGCACGACAAACAGGCAGCCTTGTAAAAAGTAATTTAGAATCTTTTTCATTTTATTTGAATTGAATGGTAAATATCGCAAAAGTAATGTTCGTGATTAGGCTTGTCTGCAATAGAAACTAACTATCTGTATTGAATAAGTTTATTTTGGATGGGCTTTGGGCTAAAAAGAGGGTTTTAAAGATGGACCTTATAAGAAATTTTAAATAATTTCGGATTTCGGAATGCGGATTTCGGATTGATGCTTCGTAGGAGATGCAATGTAAATTTGCAATGGAAGTTCATAGTGGATGAAATAAGTTTAAAGTAAACAGACAAGCTATAATCAAAGCATCAATTCGAAATCCGCAATTAATTTTTACTAGTTTTATCTTTCCAAAGTACACTCATGAACATAGAACAATTACGTCAGTATTGTATGGGTAAAACCGATGTTGAGGAAGGATTTCCTTTTGGAGAAACGGTTTTAGTATTTAAAGTCAATGGAAAAATGTTTTTATTGCTTCCTTTAGATACAGAAGGATTACAATTCAATGTAAAGTGTGATCCGGAGAAAGCCATAGAGCTCCGTTCTGAATTTCCATGTGTAAAACCCGGTTTCCATATGAATAAAACTCACTGGAATACTGTTTATGTTGATGGAACGGTTTCGGATAAGTTGATCAAGGAATGGATTGATGATTCGTATGAATTAATAAATAAAGTCAAAATGCAATCCCGAAAGTTATCAGGATCAAAAGTCAAAAAAGCGAAGTGAATTTATTCAGAGAAAAAATTGAAATGACATAATTTTCCACGTTCTTTACAAATCGAATTCAATTGGAATAATTTTATATTACTTCGGTACTTCTCCACACTTTGAGAAGGAACTTAAATATGAACAGATCTGTCAATTTCAATGCATGGCTTGCTTATGCAGCAGTAGCAATTTTCTGGGGGACTACTTTTTTGCCATCCGCGTTGGAGTAGAAACTTTTCCGCCTTTTTTAATGGCAGGATTCAGACATAGTATTGGTGGTATTCTGATCTGTCTGTATTTTTATCTTAAAGGATATAAACTTCCACCGAAAAAAGATCTGAAGGTTTTTGCAATAAATGGTTTGCTTATGCTTGCCTTTGGAAATGGTCTTGTAACCTGGGCAGAGCAATATGTGAACAGCGGATTGGCCGCGCTTATTTGTTCTCTGACGCCAATCTGGATCATTGCAGTAAACAGTGTAAGCGGACAAAAGGAAAAATTAAATTATATAATTGGTCTTGGAATTTTATTGTGTCTGTTTGGTCAGTTCTTGTTGTTCAAGGATAACATCAAAGATTTTGCCGACCCCAATTATGCCATAGGTATTATATCAATTTTAATTGCAAACATTGCCTGGGCCGTAGGCACAGTATATTCGAAAAACCATCGGTCGGAAACTAGTCCATTATTCGGAGCCGGATTACAAATGGTATGTGGTGGAATTATTTTGGATCTGGTAGGGACGGCAAGAGGGGAGTGGTCGAATTTACATCCCTCTTCAGAAGCAGTATGGGCATTAGTTTATCTTATTTTATTCGGATCAATAATCGCTTATGGTGCTTATATGTATGTGCTCAAACTGCTGCCGGCCACAATCATCAGCACATATGCATACATCAATACAGTAGTCGCTGTATTCTTAGGATGGCTTTGGCTGGATGAACCACTTAATATGCTTGTGTGGACGGCAGTTGTGCTTACTATTGCAGGAGTTTATCTTGTAAACAAAAGTTATAGCAAGTAAAAAACATTAAGTGAATTTTATTTATTATTTCGTACCATTGTACTTCATAAAAAACATTAATCCAACAATGAAATTCACTTCAATTCTCGCCCTATTGTTTATTGCAATTTCTGCGAATGCTCAAACTTACAGTGGCCCCGAAAGTGTCGAATTCGATGTTGCAAATAACCGCTGGCTGATCTCAAATACAGTGAGCCACCGGATTCTTGCACGCGATAGTGCGGGAACTCTTTCTATATTTGTGCCCGGAACCAGTAACGGACCATACGGAATTGAAATTGTCGGTGATACTGTTTTCTGTTGTTCAGGTGGTAGCATAAAAGGTTATCTGCTTTCTACCAGTCAGCAAGTTTTTAATTTGAATCTTGGTGCTACATTTCTGAATGGCTTAACACATGATAATTCCGGAAATTTATATGCAACTGATTATTCAGCCAAGACCATTCATAAGGTTTCAATTTCAGCTATGACAGATTCGATTATTGCAAGTGGACTTGTAAAAACTCCAAATGGAATTATTTATGATGCCGCTAACAATCGTTGTGTTTACGTGACATGGGGAAGCAATGCACCAATAAATGCTATTGATCTTTCTACATATACTATTTCAACAATTATTTCAACGACACTGAGTAATTGCGATGGTATTGCGCGCGATGGACAAGGAAGATATTATGTTTCTAACTGGGGTAATCAAACTATAGTTCGTTACGACAGTGATTTCGTTGCACCACCAACTATTGTTGGAACTGGAATGAGTGGTCCAGCGGATATTTTTTACGATGTAACAAATGATGTATTGGCCGTTCCGAATTCAGGAAACAATACTGTCACATTTCTTGATTTTAATACTGTGTCTGTAAATGAAATTTCATCGGGTGTTTCAACTGCATTTCCTAATCCTGCAACAGATCGTGTTACCATAAATCTGATGGAGGGAAATGTTAAAGAAATCATGATCTTCAATTCAATGGGACAATTGATCCTGGAAAATTCACCTGCTGAAAAGAGTAAAAATTTTACTGTTGATGTTTCTAAAATGAAATCGGGGAAATATTTTTATAATGTGAAAAGTGAAAGCGGATTGAAAAGTACCGGGAGTTTTATTGTGGATTAATATAGTGACCGGGATAAAATGGATTACTGGATTACCGGGATAAGTGACCGGGATTAAAAGGATTACTGGATTACCTGGAAGAATGATTAATGGATTGGGGGCAACTTCACATCTTCAGGTACAATGAATCCTGAAGGGAACATTCCGTCGATTTCTTTTAAAAATTTCTGAGCTTCAAAACGACTTCTGTAATCACCAACCCGTACTTTAAAATTCGGTTGCTGGTAAGTGAGATATGCAGGTACTCCCGGATATTTGGAATTGAAATCTAATTTAACTTCTGAAGCCTTCTGGCGAACCCCACCAAAATAGATCTGGATCCTGTAACCCGGCATTGTTTGTGTCATCAGGTTCTGACGCTTTTGTTTCGCAACCAGTTGATCATAACGCGGATCTTTTGTAATCATTAATGTACTGTCATCGTTGTATGTTGTAACAGTTTTTTGTGCAAATGACAAATTAGTGCTCAATAAAATAGACAGCAGAAAGATCAATCGTTTCATGTCCGAAAAATAAGGATTTTGTTTGAATTACGAACTAAACGATGATTCTTGTCATTAATTTGATTTTTTATTCTTTTAATCTGTTAATTGGCACATGAATTACACTACAGATGAAAAACCATATTATAAATGAAAAAACTATTACTTATAAGTCTTCTCTTATTCACCGGATTTTATCGTTCATCAGCTCAGTTGAACTTTGGAGTTGCGCACAGCAATTTCTCCGGAACTCAAGGAATGTACCTGAATCCTGCTGCAATTGCAGACTCAAGACATCGACTGGCCTTTGAATTGTATTCAGTAAGTTTCCTGGCAAATAACAATCAGGCTAAATTTGATTTTAACAGATTGTTCAAAGATGCCAGAAGCAGCGATTCATTAAAGTTAGGTAATTATCTCAGATCATTAAGTGGGACTAATCTCAATATGATACTCCCTTATGCTGAAGTTCGTGGCCCTTCTTTGTTTTATTCTATCGATCGCAGAAATACAATAGGTCTTAATACCCGGGTGCGATTGCTCAACCAGTTTGAAGACTTTAACGGTGATGTATTTAATGCCGTTCTTCACGGACTTACTAATTCAGGGAACAGCTTTAGTGTGAATAATAGTACCCCTTATTACTGGACCTCGCATCTGGTAACAGATCTCGGACTTTCTTATGGAGTCGTTTTGATGGACAAAGGAAAAGATTTTGTTAAAGCGGGTATCACTGCGAAGTTTTACAGAGGAAATGCTTTTCTGAATATGTCGGGAACATCGCTTGATGGAACTTATTATTCTGATGGAGATTCTTTGGTAGTCAACGATGCTGATTTTACTATGTCGAGCAATCTGACCGATGAAAAAGCAAATCAATTGCGGAATTTCGGTACAGTCTCAAATTTCTTCGATCAATTCTTTGGTAAATCAGCCGGAACAGGCTTTGGTGGAGATGTCGGAGTTATCTATGAATATCGCCCTGATCACGAATCTTATTATTATGATATGGATAATGAAACTCATATCTATGACCGCGAAGTCAATAAATATAAATTCAAAGCGTCTCTCTCTGTTCTTGATATCGGAAAAGTGAGATACAAAGATGTTCAGTCAATTCATGTAACAGGAAGCGGTACTATTACCAACGTTAATGAAGTGCATTTTAATAATTATTCTGAACTGAATGACAATTTTACTTCTTTTGGTTTGACTGTAGATAGTGTTACAGGACAAACTGTCGATGTGAAATTACCTACTACACTTGTTGCAGGTATTGATTATAAATTTATAAATCACGTGTATGGTAATTTGACTTACATGCAAGGTGTAGTTACTGACATGAAGGTTCCTGGAAATTATTATTACAACCAGGTTACATTAACTCCTCGGTACGAATCTAAACGATATGATATCGGAGTTCCTGTTTCATATAATATGATGAGTGAAGATGTGAAAGTCGGATTCGGAGCACGTGTGGCTTTCTTTACAATTGGTAGTGATGACCTTCTTGGATATTTCGGTTCTAACTCTAAAGGGTTTAATGTTTACTTCGGAATAAGAGCAAATATTAATTTCAAAAAACCAAAAGACAGCGACGGCGATAAAGTCTCTGACAAACTGGATTCATGTATTTTCGAAAAAGGTGTGTGGGCTTATAAAGGTTGTCCGATTCCTGATAAAGACGGAGATGGAATTTTAGATCCTGATGATCTTTGTCCTGATCTTGCCGGATTAAAATCCGCAAGAGGTTGTCCTGATCGTGATCTTGATAGCATCGCTGATGCATCAGATAATTGTCCGGATGTATATGGTATGTTGAAATTCAATGGTTGTCCTGATACCGATGGAGATGATGTTCCTGATATGAATGATTCATGTCCTAACATCAAAGGTGAGCCGCGTTACAATGGTTGTCCTGATACAGATGGCGATGGACTTTCAGATAACTTAGACAAGTGTCCGGATAAAGCAGGTCCTGTTGCAAACGAAGGTTGTCCTGATACAGATAATGATGGCATAGCAGATAACCTGGATCGTTGTCCTGAAAAAGCAGGTCCTAGATCAAATAATGGTTGTCCTGAAATTTCTGTTGAAGTTAAAAAACGACTGGCATTTGCTGCAACTGCAATTCAATTTGATTTTGCAAAAGCTACGATCAAGAAAGGTTCTTTCAAATTACTTGATGAGATTGTTGCTATCCTGAATGAATACAGCGATTACAACATGACAATCTTCGGACATACAGATAATATCGGAACGGATAGTACGAATATGAAACTTTCAAGAGACCGTGCAAATTCGGTTCGTGAATATTTCATAAGCAAAGGCATTACAACAGATCGCCTGACGTCTGATGGTTTCGGAGAATCACAACCGGTTGCAACGAATAAAACATCTGCCGGTCGTGCGAAGAACAGAAGAGTAGATATGGATCTTAAATTGAAATAATATATTAACGATTCTTATAATTAAATTGAAGGAGCTGTCTGAAAAGACGGCTCCTTTTTTTTGTTAAATGATCCTTAAATTTAAAATTTGATAGGAGAATTTGATTTTTGTCTCTACTTTTATAGTGATTGAAAAATTAACAAAAACTTTAAACTCCAACATCCATGAAGAAATACAGATACAAGAATATTTTTACGCTCGCTATTTTTTTACTGATAGCAGCAACATCAACTTTTGCTCAACCCATGGTTGGCAACTACACAATCAACTCCAATCAAGCGACTGGCGGAACAAATTTCCAGACCTTCTTTGAATTTTCTACTGCACTTTCTACAAATGGAATTTCAGGGAATGTAGTCGCTGATGTTGTGATGGGATCAGGGCCGTATGATGAACAAGTTGTTTTTAATACTGTGCCCGGAGCGGCTGATACTGCTTCTGTAACAATTAATGGAAATGGTGAAACAATAACTGCCTTTACAACAACTACGGACAGATATGTTATCCGCCTTACCGATGTACAATATTTCGGCATCACTAATTTGCGAGTCGTAAGAGATACTACATCTTCAGGTGGTTTTTATGGAATTCATATTTTTAATACCGGAAGGAATATTTCAATCACAAATTGTCATGTGGATATGTCCGGGACAACAAGTACTTTGTATGGTGCTTACGTAGCTTCCGGTTCTGAGACAAGTATTCTTACCACTGGTGATTTTCATGACCTCACTTTTTTCAATGATACTGCAACAGGTGGTGGATATGGTGTTTCTGTATTTGGATTGGTTAGTGATCTTGCTTCCAATATTGTAATCTCTAACAATACTTTTTATGATTTTCATTCTAATGGCGTTTATCTTCGTGAAACTGATGGCGCAATTATCAATGATAATTATTTTGACAAACGTACTTCAAATATTACATCAGTCAATGCCATCCAGATCGCGCAAGCAGCTAATATCAATTCATTGATCTTCGGAAATTTTATTAAAGTATCTCAAGTCGATAATGGTTCTATGCCTTTCAGAGGAATATATTTATTTAACGGCACCGGACATAGAGTATTCAATAATGTGATCCATGATGTTAATCTGACCAGTGGGAATTTCACTGCAATTGAAGTTCGCACAGCAGGTACAGCACCGGAAATTTATTTCAACACCATCTCACTTGACAATCCGAATACTTCATCAGGGGAACTTGTTGGAATTGCTGAGGAATTGTCAAATACGAATTCTATAATCAGGAATAATATTATCAGTATTTCGCAACCCACAATAGCTGTGAAGGCGGGTCTTGTATTAGGAGGTAGTTCAACTCCGACAACTGCTTTGAATAGTGATTACAATGACATTTGGGTTCCCGGTGGAAATGTTGCAATGAAAGCAACTATTGCTACTATACCTTATCCTACTTTAACTGACTGGCAAACTGCGAGTGGTCAGGATATGAATAGCCAGAATGTTGATCCGGGATTTGTTTCTCAGTTTATTATGATTCCTACAAATAGTTTGCTCGATAATACCGGTGTTGTAATACCAACGGTCTTGACTGATATCACTGGAGCACTGAGAAACTCACCGCCTGACATGGGTGCATTTGAATTTCTTGGAACGGGAGTATCCCAGTTGTCAAAGAACAACCAACTTATGGTTTATCCTTCGCCGGTGAATTCAAAACTGAATGTAAAATTAAATTCCGGCGGACAGGCTTCTGTAGTATCTGTTTATTCGATGAAAGGTGAACTCGTTCTTAATCGATCAGTTTCCGGAATTGTTAATGAAGTATCATTCGATGTTTCTGATCTTGCAAATGGTGTTTATACTATCAAAACATTTCAGTCTGATAGAATAGCAACTGGTAGGTTTATTAAAAACTAAGTTATTCTTTATTTCAAATGTATAGGAGTTCCTCTTGTGAGGGACTCTTTTTTTTGTGTATAAATTAGGGCAACATTAATAATATTGGTAAATTGAAAATGTAAGATAATCGTGAGAAATTACCAATTACAGAACTCATTTCCGCTTTGTTTTGCTTTTCTTGATGTTCCTGTAAACTTTATAAGGGCACAAAATATGTAATAGCATTTGCGAATTTATATATACAAATTACTATTGATTCGTATAATGATGAATAAAAATCATATTCCGATTCCTTTCACACAAAGTAATCAGATTCATTCCACATTATGAAAATCAGATTAGAACAAAGACAACGGATCTTCCGGACTTTTAGATTCAGGGTAATCGCATACTCGCTTACGATTGCAGTACTTTCTTTTGTGATCACGATAATCACTACTACAGAACAAAGTGCAACTGCTAATACTTTTGATAGTACCGGGACTCTGGAGAATTCTACTTTTGCGAATCATGATTCAACATCGCAGTTGTTGATGATTGAGAAGAGAGCTAAATAATTATTTAGATTGCAAAATCTGAGTCGACCCTTTTTATGTTTGAATGCCAATAGAGAAATATTTAATTACATTTCGACTTTTACCCGCTTATAGGAATATTCCGCTAAATTTTAGACCCAAATAAAATTTGCCAGCCATGAAATTCAATAATTAAAATTATTAAATAGTACAATGATAGGCGGAATGTTGAGCGGAAATTAGCGACACACTTCCATATTTGTAACCGCTCAAGCGACATTCCTGCCGGGGAATAAGGAAGACACTTTAGTAAAGAGTAAATCAAATTATAGTTGAACATTTTATGAGTTTCGATTAAATTTTAAGTAAGCTGAAGCAGTTCAAATTAAATTGAGCGATAATTTGTTTTAAATAAGCAGTAATATTTATACTTCCAACAAAGAATGTACCTCATACCCGGCAGGAATGTCGCTCGAGCGGTTACTAGCCTGAAAATGTATCGTTAATTTCCGCTCAACATTCCGCCTATCGTCGTGCAGTTTACTAACTTCAGTAGTTGAATTTTACTGGGAGAAATTCAAATTCGCGTTGGATTAATTGCTGAACATTTCGCTAATTAGGAATGAAAATTTTTTTTTTAATAAATTATTAAGTACAAAAAAAGGGCTTCCATTCCGGAAGCCCTTTTATATTTTCTAAGTATGAGTTACGAAAGATTAAGCCAGCGTCCGCTTAACAGCTACCTGCTCATATCCTTCAATAATATCATTGATCTGAATATCATTGAAATTATGGATACTTAATCCGCATTCGTAGCCTGCAGAAACTTCTTTCACATCATCTTTGAAACGTTTCAACGATGCAAGTTCACCTGAGTAAACAACGATACCGTCACGAACAACTCTGATCTTCGTATTTCTGCTGATCTTTCCATCGAGTACCATACAACCTGCAATCGTTCCGATCTTCGGAATTTTGAAAGTCTCACGGATCTCAATGTTACCAACGATCTTCTCCTGGAATTCCGGAGCTAACATACCTTCCATGGCAAGTTTAATTTCGTTGATCGCAGTGTAGATGATTGAATATAATCTGATCTCGATCTCTTCTGATTCAGCAAGCTTACGTGCATTCACCGACGGACGAACCTGGAAGCCGATGATGATGGCATTCGATGCTGATGCAAGCAATACATCTGATTCAGTAATGGCACCGACAGATTTATGAATAATGTTAATTTGAATTTCCGGATTGGAAAGTTTCAATAATGAATCTGCAAGAGCTTCAATTGAACCATCCACGTCACCTTTCACAATTACATTCAACTCCTTGAAGTTTCCAATCGCCAAACGACGACCGATCTCATCAAGTGTGATGTGTTTGTGTGTACGGATTCCCTGCTCACGTTGTAACTGCAAACGTTTGTTTGCAATGTCACGTGCTTCGCGTTCGTCTTCCATTACGTTGAAAAGATCACCGGCTTGTGGAGCGCCTGTCATACCAAGCACCTGTGCAGGAGCTGATGGACCGGCTTCCTTGATACGGAATCCTCTTTCATTGTAAAGTGCTTTCACACGACCACTGTAACATCCTGCTAAAAGAATGTCGCCAACTTTCAGTGTTCCGCCTTGTACCAAAACTGTCATTACATAACCACGGCCTTTGTCAAGCATTGATTCGATCACAGTTCCATTTGCACGGCGATTAGCATTTGCCTTCAGATCCAGCATCTCTGCTTCAAGCAATACTTTTTCAAGTAACGCTTCAATGTTCTGACCTTTTTTCGCACTGATCTCCTGACACTGATATTTTCCACCCCAGTCTTCGACAAGGATATTCATTTTCGATAATTGTTCGCGGATACGCTCCGGGTTTGAATCGGGCTTATCAACTTTGTTGATTGCAAATACCATTGGTACACCTGCAGCCTGTGCGTGATTGATCGCTTCAATAGTTTGAGGCATCACACTGTCGTCTGCTGCTATCACAATAATTGCAACATCGGTAACTTTCGCACCACGTGCACGCATGGCAGTGAAGGCTTCGTGACCGGGAGTATCAAGGAAAGTAATTTTCTTTCCGTTTTCAAGTTGTACTTCGTATGCACCAATGTGCTGAGTGATACCACCGGCTTCACCTGCAATTACATTTGCTTTACGGATATAATCCAGCAATGAAGTTTTTCCATGATCAACGTGTCCCATTACTGTAACGATCGGTGAACGTGGTTTAATATCTTCAGGCTTGTCTTCTTCTACACCAATTGTTTCCTGCACATCTGCTGAAACGAATTCAACAGTGTAACCGAATTCTTCAGCTACGACAGTTAATGTTTCTGCATCCAGACGCTGGTTGATCGAAACGAACATACCCAGAGACATACAAGCAGAGATAATTTCAGTAACTGATTTATCCATCAAGCGTGCAAGATCATTTGCAGTTACGAATTCAGTTACCTGAATCACTCTGTTTTCTGCTGCATCTTGTGCTTGTGCTTCTTTCTCTGTATTTCTTTCGTCACGACGTGCTTTACGCATTTTCGAAGATCTCGATTTACCACCACCACTCAAACGAGCAAGCGTTGCTTTGATCTGATCCTGAATTTGCTTTTCAGTCAATTCAGTTTTATTCTCTCCAGGTGTTCCCGGTGGACGATTATTCGGATTGTTTCCTTTGTAATTTGGATTTCTTCCACCCGGTTTGAACGGAGGACGTGAACCCGGAGCTTGTGAGCCCGGTGCGCCCGGAGGACGAGTACTTTTGTCCTGAGGAACAGGAGTTCCTTTTCGGTCAGTACGTTTTCTTTTTTTCTTGTCCTTGTCACCAACTGAACCTGTCGACGAAGCAACCGGTTTACGTTTTGGAGGATCAACAGGTAATTCAATTTTACCCATGATCGTTGGACCGGAAAGTTTTGTTCTTTTGATCCTGTGAATATCATCACCTGCAACCTGATCGGAAGCAGGAGGCTCATCCGTTTTTGCCGGAGCCGGAGCTTCGGGAGTTTTTTCTGCAACTACTTCTTTCACCTCTGGCGCCGGTGGCGTTACAACAGGTTCCGGAGCTTTCTCCATGACAGGAGCAGGGGGCTGCTCTTCAGTTTTTGGAGTTACTGCTTTAACTTCTTTCGTTGCTTTCTTAGCTTTTTCTACTGCGGCAGTTTCTGCATCAGCAACAACTTTCGCTGCAGCATCGTCATCATCTTTCTTTTTCTTCGCTGCAGTTTTCTTCGCTTTTTCTTCCTTAGTATCTTCAGCAGGAACTTCGTCTTTAACGGTTTTCTTTTTCTTAGAATCACCATCAATGTCGATCATTCCAACAACCTTCGGTCCTTCAACCTTGTCGGCTTTTGCTTTGATAACTGAAGCGGGAACTTCTTCTTTCTTCGCTTTAGGAGCCTCTTCCTTCTTTGCCTTTGGAGCTTCCTCTTTTTGGGCATTTGCTGCCCCAACATTCTTGATGAGGATCTCAGAAGAGTCATCATCTTTCTTCGAAGCTGCTTTAGGTTTTTCCTGAGCGTCAAGAATCACAGTTTCTTTTCTCATTTTATTCTGAGCAAGTTGTTGTGCTTCTTCTTTCGCAGACTTATCGCCTTGAAATTCCTTTAACAAAAGGGCATAGGCATCCCCGGGCAACTTGGTATTTGGGTTGCTTTCTACCTTAAAACCTTTCTTAGTCAGAAAATCCACAATGTGGTCCAAGCTAAGATTGAATTCTTTGATAGCCTTACTTAATCTAAACGTCTTTTCTACTTCTGCCATATTTTGTTTTTGCCCTGCAAAGCCCCATTTCTATGGGACTTGTGCAAGGTAATAATTTATTGTACTTGGTAAACCGAAGTTTACACCGGATTTTTATTCAAATTCTGAACGTAGAATCCTGACAACCTCACGAATCGTCTCTTCTTCAAGATCGGTACGTTTTACAAGGTCTTCAACCGGCAGATCAAGAACACTTTTCGCTGTATCACAGCCAATGTTCTTCAATTCGTCGATGATCCATGGTTCAATTTCATCTGCAAATTCTTCCAGATCCACATCTTCCTGATCATCGTCATTGTCACGATAAACATCGATTTCGTATCCTGATAGTTTTCCAGCCAATTTTATATTATTTCCACCTTTTCCAATTGCTAAAGACACCTGGTCTGGTTTTAAGAAGACCGAAGCCCGCTTTTTCTCATCATCCAATTTAATCGATGTGATCTTCGCAGGCGCTAAAGCCCGGGAAATGAAGAGAGGAATATTATTTGTGAAATTAATTACATCAATATTTTCATTACGTAATTCACGAACGATACCGTGAATACGTGAACCTTTCATTCCAACACAAGCGCCAACCGGATCAATTCTGTCGTCATAAGATTCAACTGCAACTTTTGCACGCTCACCCGGTTCACGAACGATCTTTTTGATCGTGATCAAACCGTCAAATACTTCCGGAACTTCCAGTTCAAATAATTTTTCAAGGAAGAGTGGAGATGTACGTGACAAAATAATTTTCGGAGTAGCATTCGTCATTTCAACACGTAAAACTACTGCACGAACTGCATCACCTTTCTTAAAGAAATCAGAAGGGATCTGTTCAACTTTTTGGTAAGATCAATTCATTGCCGTCATCATCCATAATAAGAGTTTCTTTCTTCCATGTCTGATATACTTCGCCGGTGATGATCTCGCCAACACGATCTTTATACTTACGAAAAATTCCTTCTTTCTCAAGTTCCTGAACACGCGCCATCAGATTCTGACGGGCAGCAAGTACAGCACGACGTCCGAAATCCATAAACTTTACATTTTCGGAAACTTCTTCACCTACTTCAAAATCCGGTTCGATCTTCACAGCTTCAGAATATTCCACCTGTGTGTTTGGATCTTCAACTTGTCCGTCTTCCACGATCAATCGATTGCGGAAAGCTTCAAGGTCACCTTTTTCAGTATTGATGACGATGTCGAAATTGTCAGCAGTGCCGTATTTTTTACGAAGCATGTTTTTAAATACATCTTCCAAAATACTCATCATGCTAGCACGATCGATGTTTTTTAGTTCCTTAAATTCCGAGAATGCGTCAACCAGTTCAGCGTGCTCGTTCTTAGTTTCTACCTTTGCCATTTGTTTCAAATGATTTTGTCGAATGAGAATATAACTCTCGTTTCTTTAATGTTGTTGAAAGGAATATTATTTAATTGTTTTTGTTTTTCTTTTTTATTGCCGGTCTTGATCACGATGTCTTCGTTCAACGACAATTCATTTTCGTCTGCTGACATCAAAGTTCCGGTATGTTTCACTCCGTCGAACGTAAGAACGCTTACTTCGCGTCCTATTCGTTTGTGAAATTGTTTAAGAACAAGAAGAGGTTCTTCCATTCCAGGCGATCCGACCTCCAGTTCGCGATGTTCAAAGACCGGTGTATTTTCAAAGTGAGCTTGTAAGTGACGGTTCACTTTTACACATTCTTCAATCATTATTCCCTGCGGATGATCAAGTGTTACCAGTACTTTCCCCGGTGTCACTTTTACTTCAACCAGAAAATTATCGCTTCCTGCGATTTTTTCCTCAACTAATTTCGTTATTTCTTCTTTTATATCCATTTAATAACCAATAAAAAAGGGGACTGTGGTCCCCTTCTTCTTTTCCTTAAATCTGTTGCAAATATAGAAAAAATCTTGCTTTCCACCTCATAAACGAGAGAATAATTTAGTACAGCTCACATGATGGGTCCGATTTTGCTTTTATATCATAAAACGTGAATCCTGTATTGTAAAAAGACAGACCTTTGCGGAGGAATTTCTCAAGTTGAGGAGTCAAAATTCATTTAAAAGTCGATTTTATGGACATTTTTGCATTATCCGGGGATAAAAAACGGGTATTAATTTTAGGTGGCGGTTTTGGTGGAATAGAGATCGCACGTAGACTGGATACCAGGAAATATGAAGTATTACTCATCGACAAGCACAATTATTTCACATTTCAGCCATTGTTGTACCAGGTTGCTACGGGAGGATTGGAGCCGGATTCGGTAGCTTATCCTTTGAGAAAGATCCTTAGTAAAAACAATAAAGTTCTTTTCCGGCTGGCTGAAGTTCAGAAAATTGAAGCAGCAAATTCTAAGGTTATTACTACAATTGGAGAATTGCCATACGATAAACTGGTGCTTGCAACGGGCGCAACAACCAATTTTTTCAATATGACTGAAACAGAAAAAAATGCATTGTCACTAAAAAGTGTTACTGATGCTTTGAACATCCGTTCATTTGTTTTACAAAAATTCGAAGCTGCTTTATTGGTGAATTCAATAGAAGAGCAAAAGCGGATGATGAATTTTGTGATTGTTGGTGGCGGACCAACCGGTGTGGAGATCAGCGGAGCTTTGGCAGAATTAAAAAGACATGTTTTGCCATGCGATTATCCTGAGTTGGATATTAAGATGATGAACATTTCAATATTGGAATCAGGAGAAAATGTTCTTGATGCTATGTCTGATTATGCTAAAAGAAAAGCAAAAAAACAACTTGAAGAAATGGGAGTGAATCTTTTGATGAAAAAACAATTGAAATCCTTTAACGGACATGAAGCAGTTCTAGCAGATGGAACAGTAATTGAAACCAGTTCACTCATCTGGACAGCAGGCGTGAAAGGAAATTTTCCGGAAGGTTTTGATGCAACTGTTGTAGCTAGAGGTAACAGACTGATCGTTGATGATACGAATCATTTAGTTTCAAACGAAAATATTTTTGCCATTGGTGATGTAGCTTCAATGCAAAGCGGAGCTCATCCAATGGTTGCACCTGTTGCAATTCAGCAGGCGAAAAATCTTGCGAAAAATTTGAATTCGCAAAAACCAAAAGGAGAGTGGGAGAAATTTGTTTATGTAGATAAAGGTTCAATGGCAACAATCGGACGAAGCAGAGCTGTTGCAGATATAAAATTCATTCACATGAAAGGATTTTTTGCATGGCTTGCATGGCTGTTCATTCATCTGATGTTACTGGTAGGTTTCAGAAACCGGGTCATTGTATTATTTAACTGGATCTGGAATTACTTTTCGTATGATAGGGCGATTCGCTTGATCATCCGACCGTATGAAAAAAGTGAAAAGTGAAAAGTGAAAAGTGAAAATGGACAGAGTGGTTTTTATTTCAAATGACTATTGATAGTATAGTTTGAACACTTGATCACTTTTCACCTTTCACCTTTCACCTTCACTTTTCATTTATCGATGTGATTTCAATTTCCACCCGCCGGTCATAATAGTCGCCCAGTCCGGTAGGAAGGTCACCTTTCATTCCTTTGGACTGTAATCTCTTTTCGTCGATTCCGTTTTTTACGAGGTAATTATAAATTGTTTGTGCTCTGACAACAGATAGATTTCTAATACCGGTATCGTTATCGACTCCGTCCTGTCCGGGATTGGCGCAACAAACATGTCCCAGGATCATAATGTGATATTGAGTTTTACTTTTCAAAGTTGATACAAGCTGGTCAAGTGCTTTGTATGAAACCGGTAATAATTTTCGTTTCCCGCCTTCGAAAAGAATATTTTCTAAAACTATTTTATCGCCAACACTTATACTATCTGTTAGCAGATTTTTTTGTTTTGGGTACTCTAGATTTTCCTGTGGCTCAGATGTAGTTGCAGATTTCGATTTGCCCTTTGCCAAGGAGGTAACTGAAATTTCTAAATCCGCTCTTCTGTTATTTCTTCTTTGTTTGGCAAGGTCAAGTGAATTAAAGTCAAGTGGGATCTCTCCCATACCAATCGAACTTTTAATTAAAGCTGAGTCGATTGATGTTGCTAATAAATAATTTTTAACAGCTGCTGCGCGATCATTTGAAAGAATTTCGTTGTAAGTTGATGAACCTCTGTCATCACAAAATGATTTTATATTAATTGAAACGATTGATAGGCTATCGAGCGATTTATAGAAACTTTTAAATCTTGACTGCTCTTTTAGTTCAGGATTGCTTTGGGCTGTCTCAAAATAAAAGGTAAATTTTAAAGTTGACTGTCCTTGAGAATTGATTGAAAGGAATATTACCGCAATTAAAGTAAGGAGATAAAACTTGGAGCTTTTCATTATTGTGGTAGTTTAATTGGTTAACGATATTTGCATTACAATATTTACTTTACAATATTATTAATTTATAATTGAGAATACTACCACTCAAATTATGGATTATTATACTACAAGGTAGCACGAAAATACATAGTTGCCAGCTGGAAAGTACTTTGTTCATTGCCATTATTCGCTATTCGTTATTCACTATTCGTTATTTGTAGGATATCGCTAAAAGTTTTCCTTTCTTCGCTTTAATGATTATCGCCGGAGCAAATTCTGAAAAATACGATTATGTTAAACTTCTGAAGTATCTGTTGTGGTTATTTGTATTAGTAACTATTGCCGATAGTGTTCAAAAGCTCTCTCTGGGAGAGAAGGTTTTCTGGGGACATAAGCAGACGTTCTATAACAATTATGTGATCTTTAAAACTTCGTTTAAACACCTCGTAGATGGAGTAAATTTATATGGCCAGTATAATGATGAATATGGAGATTACTATAAATATAGTCCGACTTTCGCAGCTTTAATGATGCCGTTTTATTATCTACCTGATTGGATAGGGCTTGTTGTCTGGGATCTGTTAAACTGTATTCTATTATATTATGGGATATTACATTTACCAAGATTAACTGCGAAAAGTAAATTCTTCATTTTATCATTTTCATTTATAGAACTTTTAACCTCACTGCAGAATTCACAAAGCAATGCAATGATTGCCGGATTGCTACTCTTGGCATTCGTGTGCATGGAGAAAGAGAAATTCCCATTGGCAACTCTCCTTATCATGATCTGTTTTTACATTAAATTAACGGGAATACTGGCGTGCGTTTTGTTTTTATTCTATGATAAAAAATTGAAATTCATTTTGTGGTCGGCCTTTTGGTTTGTGGTACTTGGCGCAATACCATTGGTCTTTACCGATCTGCAAACATTAATAAACCAATATAAAAATTGGGGAATATTACTGGCTGACGACCACTCACAGTCGCATGGAATTTCTGTTCTTGGCATCATCAGTTCCTGGTTTTCTGTCGAACCTTCGAAAACGATTGTATTGGTAAGCGGAATATTTCTCTTCCTCCTTCCTCTCATAAAAATTCAACGATTTAAAGATTTTGATTACAGATTGCTTTATCTGTGTTCTCTGTTGATATGGATCGTAATTTTCAATCACAAAGCAGAGTCACCATCCTATATTGTTGCGATAGTTCCTTGCGCGATCTGGTATATTTCAGGCGTCAAAAATATATGGAATCTTGGTTTGATAATACTGGCATTTATATTAACATCACTATCGCCAACAGACTTGTTTCCAAAACCGATCAGATTGAATTATGTAATTCCGTATTCATTGAAAGCATTGCCTGCAGTTTTGATCTGGATAATGATTGGCTATGAACTTATGATGGGAAGAAAGATAAAGGATGAATTAAACTGATAAAAAATAATTGTTCGTTTTATCTTGGCATTTTCAATTGCCTTCACGAGATCTGCGCCTTATCTGCGGGCTTATTTTAGACCTTATTTGCTGGATCTGTGAGAAATAAATAATGCTGAAAATCTCCCGCAGATTACCGCAGATAAATTCGCAGATAAATCCGCAGATCGGGGCTACCCATTTTGAGACTTCATGAAATCTGTTTATAGTATAAATTGTTAAGTTGAAATCAGATTTCGTAATGCATTAAGCTGATGCAAAATAATTGTTCATTTTATCTTGGAATCTCGAATAGCCTTCGCAAGATCTGCGCCTTATCTGGCTTATAGGCCTTACTGGTTTCGGCTACTATGCGGAATCAATGCGGGAAATAAATAATGCTTGAAAATCTCCGTAGATTTTCGCAGATAAATTCGCAGAGATAAGAATAGAAATTAAAGGAATTTTCTAGTTCTTTTTTTACTTAACTCCGGATCCATTTTCCATACCTTTTACGGGAGCAACAAAAGCCAATTCTCCATTAGCATTTTCTGCCATAAGAATCATTCCCTGTGATTCAATGCCTTTTATTTTTCTCGGTTCAAGATTAACAAGAATACTTACTTGCTGTCCAATGATATCTTCCGGCTTGTAATATGCGGCAATACCACTTACAACAGTTCGCTGATCAATGCCGGTATCGATCGTAAGCTTTAGTAATTTGTCGGTCTTTGGTACTCGTTCAGCAGTGAGAATAGTTCCGATGCGAATATCCATTTTCGAAAAATCGTCGAAAGAGGTGGAAGCCTTTGCAGGTATCGCAGCAGGTGCAACCTGATTTGCAACTTTGCTTGCCTGAAGTTTGTTGATCTGAAATTCAATCGCTTCGTCTTCAATTTTCTCAAACAACAATGAAGCTTCACCTAATTGATGTCCTGCTTTAAATAGCATCTTCCCATGAAAATCATCCCATTTCATTTTTTCAAGATTCAACATTCTGAAAAGTTTCTCCGAAGAAAATGGAATGAATGGCTGCATACAATTTGCAAGTGCACCTGCAATTTCCAGTGAAACAGCTAATACTGTTTCTACACGTTTCGGATCTGTAGCCTGAATTTTCCAAGGTTCATTGTCTGCCAGATATTTATTTCCTGTACGTGCCAGATTCATCAATTCAAACAATGCATCGCGGAAACGATATTCTAAAATGTTCTCTTTTATTTTCGCAGGAATAGCTTTAATTGCTTCAATACAAAGTTTGTCTTCTGCATTCAATTCATTCATTGCAGGAACTTTTCCTTCATAATATTTCTGAGTTAATACAAGAGTTCGATTGATAAAATTTCCAAGTATGGCTACCAGTTCATTATTATTTCTCGCCTGAAAATCTTTCCATGTAAAGTCGTTGTCTTTGTTTTCTGGAGCAGTTGCACACAAAACATACCTCAATACATCTTGTTTGTTTGGAAATTCTTCAAGGTATTCATGAAGCCAAACTGCCCAGTTTCTTGAGGTAGAAATTTTATCTCCTTCGAGATTCAGAAATTCATTCGATGGAACATTTTCGGGCAAAATAAAATCACCATGAGCCTTCAGCATTGCAGGAAAAATGATACAATGGAAAACGATATTGTCTTTACCAATGAAATGCAGCAAGCGAGATTTATCACTTTGCCAGTATTTCTTCCATCCATCCGGATCTTTTCTTTCTGCAAAAAGTGCTTTCGTTGCAGAGATGTATCCAATAGGAGCGTCAAACCAAACGTAAAGTACTTTTCCTTTTGCTTCAGGGAGCGGAACCGGAACACCCCAATCTAGATCACGTGTTACTGCTCGCGGCTGTAATCCCTGGTCTAACCATGATTTACATTGTCCAAAGACATTGTTCTTCCAATCACCTTCATGCGAACGGATCCATTTGTCGAGCCATTCTTCCTGGATCTTATCTAGCGGTAAATACCAGTGCTTCGTTTTTCTTTTTATCGGTGGCTTACCACTTAGCTGCGAATGCGGATTGATCAGATCTTCCGGCGTTAAACTCTTGCCGCATTTTTCACACTGATCTCCATAGGCATTTGTATTGCCACAATTCGGGCAAGTTCCTGTAATGTATCTGTCAGCAAGAAATGTCTGCGCTTCTTCATCGTAATACTGCTCACTTTCTGCTTCAGTAAAAATTCCTTTATCGTAAATTACTTTGAAGAAGTCTGAAGCTGTATCGTAATGGATCTTTTCTGATGTACGGTGATAGATATCGAACGAGATGCCGATGTCTGCAAAGCTTTTTTTAATTATAGAATGATATTTATCTACCACCTGCTGCGGAGTTATGCCTTCTTTCCTTGCACGTAAAGTGATTGGAACTCCATGTTCATCGGAGCCACAGATGTAAACAACATCTTCATTCATCATTCTTAAAAAGCGGACGTATATATCTGATGGTAAATAAGCTCCGGCTAAATGTCCGATGTGGACAGGACCATTGGCATAAGGTAATGCTGCAGTGACGATCGTTGGTTTCATAAATTGTATTTGGGATTGTTCAAAACCGATGTTGAATATTCAGCATAGATTAAACGTGAATCCCCGAACTTTAAAGTAATTTCGCAGGCAAAGATAGAAATATGATCCGACCTCCATACCTGAAAGAAGGAGATACTGTTGCAATTGTTTCAACCGCCCGAAAAGTATCAAAATTCGAAATTAAACCTGCAATCGACCTGCTTAAAAGCTGGGGACTTGAGGTTCAGACAGGAAAGAATTTATATAAGGAAGAAAACCAGTTTGCAGGCAATGATGAAGACAGAACCGGAGATCTGCAACGAGCTTTGAATAATAAAAATGTTCAGGCTGTGCTGTTTGCGCGAGGTGGTTACGGGACAGTCAGAGTGATTGATCAGATCGACTGGAAGAAATTTACAAAGCAACCGAAATGGCTGATTGGATATAGCGACATCACTGTCGTCCATTCACATGTTCATAAAACATGCCTGGTTCAGACGATGCATGCTCCCATGTCTTTGAATCTTCCAAAACTAAACGCTCCATGTTTGCAGGTTTTCAAAGAAACATTGTTCGGAAAACCTTTGCGCTACTCTTCTTCAAAGCAATTGCCTCAACTCGAAAAACTGAATCGAAAAGGAAAAGCAAAAGGCAGATTGATCGGTGGAAATTTATCCATCCTTTATAGCTTGTCAGCAACACCTTCGGATATTGATACAACAGGAAAAATTCTATTCCTCGAAGATCTGGATGAATATTTATATCACATCGACAGAATGATGATGAATCTGAAAAGAAGCGGAAAGTTGAAAGACCTTGCAGGTTTAATTGTTGGAGGAATGTCAGAAATGAAAGACAATCCAATACCATTCGGAAAAACTGCTGAAGAAATTATTCATGATGCAGTGAAAGAATATAATTTTCCGGTAGTCTATGGTTTTCCTGCCGGACATATTCCGAATAATTATCCGCTTATCATGGGTAGTGAAGTAACTTTGAATGTAACTGATAAAATGGAGTTGAGTTTTCATAATGGTTGATGCAAAAGAATTAGGAAAACGGGGGGAGAAAATTGCAGAAGACGAACTTGTGAAAAAAGGATACAAGATCTTGTCTAAGAATTTTATTTTTGATCATAAAGAAGTAGATATCGTTTGTGAGTTTAACGGACAAATTGTTTTTGTCGAAGTAAAAACACGAACGAGTCCGTATCTCAGTGATCCTTCGTTACTGATCCCGATCAAAAAACAAAGGCAGATCATCAAAGTCGCCGATCATTATATGAAAGAATTTTACCCCGACAAAGAAGCAATATTTGACGTCATGATCGTCATCACAAATTCTGAGTATACGCGGCATGAACATATAGTGGAGGCGTTTTATCCGATGTGTTAATGGTGAGTAGTGAGTGGTAAGTAGTAAGTAGCACTGCATTCTTGATTGGCTATTGATCGACTTTTATTAAGTAGAAAGTGGTGAGTAGTGAGTGGCACCCTTTTCTTCATTGGTAACTTCTTGCAATTTAGTAACTGGTGCTATTCACCACTTACTACTTACCACTCACCATTTCAACCAACTACTCACCAAAAAAGAGTATCTTCGCCCCATGAAAAAATCAGGCAGGTCCTCAGCAGGCAGGACAGGTTCTTCTTCGAAATCAGGCAGAAAAGGCTCTTTTTCTAAAGATAGTGGAGGAAAAAGTGGCGGTAAGCGAGCATATGGTGCCTCGTCAGGTAGTGAAAAACCAAGATATAGCAGAAGTGCAGATGGTCCGAGTGACCGTGGCGGCTCAAGAAGTGATGCACGAGGTAGCGACAGACCGAAAAGAACATCTTTCGGTGATGATGCTCCAAAAAGACCATATAACAGAGGCGAAGGTAGTACCGGTCGCCCGAAAACATCGAGATCATTCGATGAAAAACCAAAACGAACTTATACACCGCGTGATGAAAACCGGTCAGCTTCTGAAGATGGACCGAAACGTCCATACAACAGAGGTGAAGGTAGTAGTGAACGTCCAAGATCATCCGGTTATGGTGACGGACCAAAACGTCCTTCACGAGTAGGGAGTACAGAGCGTTCACGTTCAAGTGAAGATTCACAGAAAAGACCATATAACAGAGGCGGGGGAACAGGATTTCGTGGGAAGTCATCACGTTCATTTGATGACAGACCGAAACGTGAAATCGATCCGAGTGAAGACAGAAGAATTTTAGGTGATGATGCACCAAAGCGGACTTATAATAAACGCATAATTGATGGTGATCGTCCTAAGACATCTCGTTCATTCGATGAAAAACCTAGACGTGTAGTTGATCGGAGTGAAGACAGAAGAAGTTCAGAAGATGATGCACCGAAACGTCCATACACAAGGCGGGAAGATGGTGATCGTCCGAAAACATCAAGATCATTTGACGAAAAACCAAAACGTTCGTATTCAGATCGTGGTGATTCATCATCAAGAGAAGATAAACGTTCTTCATCGAGTGATGAGCGGCCGAAACGTGCATACGACAAAGGAGAATACAAACCATTTTCAAGAGATGAAAAACGTCCTCGCAGATCATCTGATGAAACAGGACCGAAAAGAAATTTTAACAGAGGTGCGGGAAGCGATGATCGCAGACCTTCTTTTGGAAGAGATATAACTCCGGATGCAGAACGTCCCGCGCGTAAAGTATTTAACGACGATGCACCGAAGAGTGAATTCGATCGCAGTAAGAGAAGATCTTCATCAACCGGTTCACGTGATGCCGGTGGCAGAGGTGGAGCAAGAGGTGAGCGCCCAGCTGGAAGAAGTTCAGCTGGAGCACGCGGAGGTTCATTCGACAAGAAGCCTTCATTCAGAGGTAAGAAAGATGAAGGAGAATTTGGAACGACAAAATGGAATCGTAAAGAGTCGACCGGATTTTATGGCGAGAAGAAAAAAGCATCACCTGCACGACCAAAAGCAGATGAAGATGGTTCAACACGTTTGAATAAATTCATTGCCAATGCAGGAATTTGTTCACGTCGCGAAGCTGATGAAATGATCGAAGCCGGCGTGATCTCCATAAATGGAAAAGTGATCACTGAAATGGGATACAAAGTTATGCCCGGTGATGAAGTAAAATACAATGGTGAAACGTTGCGTGGTGAAAGTATGGTTTACATTCTTTTGAATAAGCCAAAAGATTTTATCACAACAACAGAAGATCCTGATGACCGTAAAACGGTAATGGGACTTATCTCTAAAGCATGTAAAGAAAGAGTTTATCCGGTAGGAAGACTCGACAGAAATACAACAGGAGTTTTACTTTTCACAAACGATGGTGATCTTGCAAGGAAGTTGACACATCCGTCTTTTCAGATGGAAAAAGTTTATCAGGTTGAATTAGATAAAAATCTGAAAACAGTCGACATGGAACAGATCACTGCCGGACTTAAACTCGAAGACGGACCGATCAAGGTTGATAATATTCTTTATGCAGGAAACGGTGAAGAACGTAACGTAGTAGGAGTAGAGTTACACTCAGGAAAGAACCGTATCGTTCGCAGAATTTTCGAACACCTCGGCTACGAAGTAAAAAAACTTGACCGTGTAATTTTCGCAGGACTTACAAAGAAAGATCTTCCACGAGGAAGATGGAGATTCTTAACTGATATGGAAGTTGCTTCATTGAAAATGATGACGAGTAAAGTGAAAAAATAATTTTCGATTACAATTGATAAGAAAAAAGTCCGGAGAAGTTTCTTCGGACTTTTTTTGTGATGTAGCTGCGAAGGCAAAGCTGCGAAGGATTTATAATCCTTCCAGCTGCGAAGGATTTATAATCCTTTGCTTCCGAGCTGTGGATTTATAATCCACTGAAGCAAGTAATCGTCTTTAATTAAAGAAAAATTTTCCCGCAGATCCCGCAGATGAAGGCGCAAATAAATTCGCATATAGCACTACCAAATTTTTTAAAACTATTCATTAAATAATAGAACAAATTTTGTTCACTTGAAAAAAGTTGAAATTTTTCAGTTTTCATTTTAATTGTACTATCTCAATCTAAAGTTGTGAAAAATAAAGAAATTGTATTAAGCATGAATTTGGATTGAATTTTTGTTTTCCATGTCGCTTAAAGTGGTCATATACCAACTTTTATTAACCGTTGGCCAAAATTTTACTAAAGTTTACATTAGAAACTTGTTCAGGTAATGCCCTGAGCCTATTTTTATTTTATTACTACACACTCTGAAACCCTTATTGGATAAGGCTTTTAGGACATTGAACAACTTTAAAGTAATATAAATAGCATTGATTATCACCACTTATATATATACACAACTTTAGAAATACA
Organism: Bacteroidota bacterium; assembly: GCA_016711505.1. Lineage (NCBI taxonomy): Bacteria > Pseudomonadati > Bacteroidota > Bacteroidota bacterium. The sequence goes on from JADJSV010000007.1 coordinate 24,788, forward strand.
ATAACCCAACATGAAACAAATCTACAATGGAAACCAAGGTTCACTATCGCGATCTTTGGTAAAAATGACGGCAGTAATTTTTACTGCATTGTTTTTTTCAACTCAGGTTCTTTTTGCACACAACATGCACGAGTCTGCAGAGGCGCAGGATGAAAATTCTGCTAAGGAGGACATAAATGAACTGCTTCACTATTATGAGAAGCAAATTTATTTCACCGAGAACAAAGGACAGTTTAACCCTAAGAGGAAGTTCCGCGCGGATTTTCCACTTGGACAAGCTGTAGTTACCGATGAAGGGATGTATGTTTCTGCATATGACCATGAGTCAGTAGGTGCTTTGCATCGTGAAGGGGAAGATGTAGAGTTTCAACTTCAGAACGGAGGTGCTTTCAGAACAGTCAATACAGGATTGAAAGGCCATACATGGATGATGAATTTCTTAAACAGAAGTTCTTCAATGACAATTTCCGGAAAAGATCAGCACGCTGATTTCAATAATTATTTTTCAAATGAACTTAATCAATCAAAGGTTTATAGCTACGGGGAAATCTGGTATAATAACGTTTACAATAATGTTGATGTCCGGTATTATCCTTCTGCTGAAGGCGAATTGGAATATGATATCATCTGTAAGCCGGGATTCAATCCTTCAGATATAGCAATCCGATTTGACGGTATTGAAGAGATGTCTGTAACTGAATCAGGTACATTGATCTTAAAAACAAGTGTAGGTGCAATTGAATTTCCTGCTCCAATCGTATATCAAAAGATCAATGGAGTTAAAAAGAATATCAATTCAAAATACAAGCTTTCAAGCGGCAACAAACTTTCTTTCGCTCTTGAAGCTTATGATAAAGCAAGTCCTTTGATCATCGACCCAATTGCTTTACGATGGGCTTCATGGATCAATACAGCTAGTGCCGGCGATAATCATGGTCACTGTATCTGGGTTGATCCTAGTGATGGTGCAATCTATGTTGTTGCACGTGTTGTTGGCTCAACAGACCAGATCACACCCGGTGCTTTCAATCTTGTTTCAAATGGTAATCTTGATATGATCATCGGTAAATATTTAGAGCCGGTGAATATCGGACAAAGTGGAACCCGCGTATGGCAGACTTATCTGGGCGGCAGTGGCGATGATAATCCTTATGCAATGGAACAAGGTCCGGATGGACATTTATATATTACAGGTTATACAACAAGTCCAAACTTTCCACTTTTAGGAGGTTCGGCATTCAGCGGAAGTAGCATTGATCAAAGAAACTCCGGTGGACAAAATATTTTCATCACTAAAATGACTACTGACGGACTTTCAATAAAAAGTTCTGTAATAGGCGGTGCAGGTGATGAAGGTTCATTCGATCTTCGGATAAATGAAGTTGGTGACATTGTAATCTGCGGAAATCATAATAGTAATAATCTTGGAACACTTTATCCGGGAACCGGTGCTTTAGACAGAGCAAACAGCAATAATGGAAATGATGTTCTTGTTTTTAAAATACTTCAGGATCTATCCGGATTAGTGTGGATGAAAAATTATGGTGGAAGTTCTGCGGATCAGGCAACAATTATGTCTCAGAATGTTGTAAGCGGAGATATTTTTATTGGAGGATACACTTCATCAAATAATTTTCCAACATTAAATGCTCGTCAATCAACAATAGGCGGAACTCAAAGTGGATTTCTACAAAAGTTGAATTCGTCAGGAACAACGGTATGGTCTTCTTATTTCCAGTCGGCAAGTACGAAATCAACTTCTATCCTTTGTATGGAATTCAATGTTAATAAAGATGAACTTTATTTCGGTGGGATAACAAGTGGTTTGGCTGCCAGTAACATTTCTGCAAATAGTGTTTACGATAACCAATACAATAACGGTACAAATGACTTCTATGTTTGCCGTATGGATATCGATCAGAATTTTCTTGCAGCAACTTATCTGGGTGGTTCAGCAAACGAAGTAAACATGATGGGTCTGAATGTGGATCTGAATAACGATGTATATATTTTCGGTTACACAAACAGTACAAATTTCCCTACGTCTACCGCGCCCAGTGTTCCATTACAAACAACTAATAACGGATCGAACGATAAGACATTTTCTAAATTAAGTTCTGATCTTTCGACTTTAATGTTTAGTACGTATTTCGGTGGCTCAGGTGATGATTACGATCCTGTAGGTGAACGTGGAATTAAATTTTCAAATTGCAGAATTTATACAATTGTAACTTCTGAATCTAACAACCTTCCTTTAACGCAAGGTGCACTAAATACTACACGTTCTAGTTCTAATGTATATGAACCAGGCTTAGTGGTCTGGGCGAATCCACCTGATCTTTTGGGAAATAGTATTACAGGAAATCAAACGGTATGTGCCGGAACTGTTCCGGGCGATATTACCGGCTCTGTGCCTGCATACGTATTGCCAACAATAGTTCGTAATACAACAACAAGTACTTATCCGGCTTTAGGAGCTGCAACAACATATCAATGGCAGATCAGTACTGATAGCACTAACTGGACAAATATTCCAAATGCTAACGCACAAAATCTTGCAGGTTCAGATATTGGTCAGCTCTTTACTAAAACTTATTTCCGCCGGATCATTGGTGGTGATGCTTGTATCTTAGCAGGTGCCGCTGACCAGGTTGTGACTGTAAAAGTTGTTACTATCAGTTCTAACACAACCAATGTAAGTTGTAATGGTGAGGCGGATGGAAGTCTTACAGCAATTTCAGATGGAGTTAGTCCATTCCAGTATCAGTGGAGCACAGGAAGTGTTGATCAGACAATATCAAATCTTTCACCAGGAACATATTCTGTTTTCGTAACGGATGCTGAAGGTTGCTCTGCTTCAAATTCATTTACGATTACTGAGCCGTTACTTGTAACTGCAAATGCTGGAACTGATCAATCAATTACCTGCGTAGGAACTGTTCAATTAAATGGTAGTTCTAATTTGCAGACCATCGATTTTTCATGGTCAACAGCAAATGGAAATATAGTTTCAGGCGCAAATTCTGCAACAGCAGTTGTTGATCAGGCCGGTACTTATATTCTAACTGCAACAAATACTGAAAATGGTTGTACGGGAACTGATACAGTAGAAGTAACTTCAATAACTCAGAATACTTCAAGTACTGCAAATATTACAATCTGCGATGGAGAAACATATACACCTCCGGGTGGAAATGAAGAATCTGCAAGCGGAACTTTTGTAACTGTCATTCCAAATGTTGCGGGTTGCGATAGTACAATAACAACAAACCTTACTGTACTGAATCCGATTACATCTGAATCTTCCGAAAGTATTTGTTCAAATCAGACATTCAGTTTCCCTTGGGGCGGAAGTACATCGACTCCGGGTGATTATATGCAGACCTACACTTCAGTTGATGGTTGTGATAGCGTAGTAACAATTCACTTATCGGTAAGTCAGTCAATACAGACATCAACAAATGAATCGATATGTTCAGGTGGTAGCTTTAATTTGCCATGGGGCGGAACTGCAAGTGTAGCCGGAAATTATCCGCACACTTATACTTCTGTTTCCGGTTGTGATAGTATTGCAACAATAATTCTTTCGATCACACAAGGTGTTAGTTCAAATACTAATGCTTCGATCTGTCAAGGAGAATCTTTTCAATTTCCATGGGGAGGTTCTGCATCAAATGCAGGTGATTATCCACATACTTATCAGGGTGTAAATGGTTGTGATAGCATTGCGACAATTCACTTAACAATTCGTCAGGGTACAAGTTCAACTACAAATGCTTCAATTTGTCAGGGAGCTTTCTATCAGTTCCCATGGGGCGGTTCCGCTAATGCAGCAGGTGATTATCCGCATACATATACAGGAGAAAATGGTTGTGACAGTATTGCAACTATTCACCTCACACTTACATCTGCATATTATACAGAAGTAAATGAATCCATTTGTGATGGAGAAACTTTTGTTTTGCCTTGGGGTGGTTATGAAGGATATCCGGGTGATTATACTTACACTTATGAAGCTTCAAATGGTTGCGACAGTGTTGTAACAATTCATCTTACTGTAAGACCTGTTGATCACACACAAACAACAGTGAACATCTGTCAGGGAGCTAGTTATCATTTCCCTTGGGGTGGATCTACTACTGTAGCAGGTTATTTCCCGCATGGTTATACTTCTGTAAACGGTTGCGATAGTATTGTAACGATCAGAGTTACCGTTGGCGGAACTATTTCATGTAACATTTCTGTTTCAGGATGTCATAATAATAATCTTTGTTCAGGACAAGCTGCAACTTTAAGCGCACCTTCCGGGATGGGTTATACTTACCTATGGAGTACAGGAGCAACAACAAGAACTATTTCAGTGAATACTTCAGGTACATATTCAGTAACTGTTCGTAATGCATCAGGTTGTACAAGTACTTGTTCTCAAACTATCATTGCAGGAACAAGACCGATGTGTACTATCACTACAACCGGATGTCATAACAATTCGATTTGTGGCGGGCAATCTGCTACATTGTGTGCTCCTGCAGGACAAGGCTATACATACCTTTGGAGTAATGGAGCGACAAGTCGTTGCATCAGTGTAAATACGCCGGGTAATTATTCTGTTACCGTTACCAACGCATCAGGCTGTTCAAATACTTGTAATAAAGTAATCAGTGCAGGCAATCCACCAAATTGTAGTATTACAGTATCAGGATGTTCAAACAATACTATTTGTTCCGGACAGACTGCAACACTAAGTGCAGCATATGGTTCAGGATACACATATCGTTGGGGAAATGGATCTACATCCCGTAGTATAAATGTAACGCAAGGTGGAACGTATACTGTAACAGTGACTAATAGTAATGGTTGCTCAAGTACTTGCAGTAAAACAATTACTGTTACTCAAGGACCTAATTGTTCGATCTCCGGGAATACGAGTATTTGCAGAAATCAAAGCACAACATTGAGTGCTCCATCCGGTAGTGGATATTCATATTTATGGAGTACAGGTTCACACTCAAGAACAATTTCTGTTAACCATGCCGGAACTTATACTGTGCGTGTTACAAAAGGCGGATGTACATCTACTTGTAGCGTTAATGTAACTCAACTTAGTTCGCCGAGCAGTACCATCACAGGAAATACTTTAATTAGTCGTGGACAGAATACAACTCTGTGTGGGCCGTCCGGGCAGTCATCTTACCGATGGTCGACAGGTGCTACAACAAGATGCATCACTACATGTTTCGCAGGAAATTATTCATTGACGGTAACAAACAGTAACGGTTGTACAAGTTCAAGTACAGTATGTGTAAGATATCGTTCATTTATTAATTGCCGCATCATAGCTGATCCAAGAACAGGTGAAGCAGTTGCTGAGATCACAGGTGGTACGCCTCCATACTCGATAATCTGGAATAATGATCCTGAACTGAATCAAGGTTCAATTCGTCTGAATGAATCAGGTGAGGTAAACTTAACTGTCACAGATTCTGAAGGACAGGAAGAAAAATCCAAGCAAATGGTTTTCCTTAACTACATCCAGGCTACTGCTTATCCGGTTCCTGCTGTAGGTTCTGTTACAATAGAGTTTAAGAATTTCGGTAAAACGTCTTTCACAACAGTTGATATCTATCGTGCCGATGGTTCATTGGTAAAACGATTATTTAATTCCGATGCCACTACGAATGCAACAAACAGAGTAGTGTGGAACGTTGGCGAGATCCGTGAAGGAATATACTTCTATCGCATTAGTAATGGTGACAACAGTGCAAACGGAACACTTGTCATCCAGAATTGATTCTATTTTGATTAAGTTATATGAAAGGGTAGTCTCGTGGGAGACTGCCCTTTTTTTATCTAATAACTAGTAGTGCGCTTCGAAGGATTTGTAATCCTTTGATTGCCGTGCTGTGGATTTGTAGCTGCGAAGGATTTGTAATCCTTTGCTTCCCGAGCTGTGGATTTTTAATCCACTGAAACAAGTAATCGTCTTTAATCAAACAATAAATCTCCCGCAGACCCCTCAGATGAAGGCGCAGAAAAATTCGCAGATCGCGCTACCAAATTGTTTAATACATTTCCATTGGTTTAATAAAAAAAAATTGTTCAATTGAAAAAAAATGAAATTTTCCACTTCATTCCACTTCATTCCACTTCATTCCACTTCATTCCACTTCATTCCACTTCATTCCACTTCATTCCACTTCATTCCACTTCATTCCACTTCATTCCACTTCATTCCACTTCATTCCACTTCATTTCACCGCAGTATATCAATCCCCAACGCCTTACTCAATTCCATCTTAATTGCTTCAAGTTTCATATGCCTTTCAATCAAAGCCGTACAATCATCGCCACGGTCATGCGCTTCTTTGATCAACCGCTGACTTTCTTCAAGCATCTTCTGGATCTTACGGTTCTTCAGGTGGATCACTGCATTCTCTACAGCTTCTTTCAAAACACTCTCTTCTTCCGGAACATCTATCTTGTGCATGGCTGTCCAGTTTTCACTGAGGAAATAACGTGGACTCAATAACTCAACTGCCATTCCACTGAAATCGGGATTTTCGGAATTTAAGAATACTTGTGGATCTATGTTGTCCTGATCAACGACAAGCTCACTATATTTTTGTAAAAACCATTGAAGATTTTATTCTCAAAAGTGATCTCATCAGAAATGATCTCTTCGATAATGTAGCGGAAAACTTTTACTGCAATGACTTGCTGTTTCTTTTTATCAGGCGCATGCTCGTCGTCTACTTCTATATCAAAATGCAGATCGTGATTTCCAAAATTCAGAAGTAAGCGGATAATATTTTTTTCCTGAGATTCTGTTGTCAGAATTTCATCCCTTTGCGCTTGCTGCGTGAGGATCTCTGGCATCAATTCATCAACATCATTTCCCGGAACATCTTTCTTCAGTTGCTGCTTGCGGCTTTTGTTCATTTCCGCAATCAATACCTGCTCTTCAATGTCCATCATAGCACTGCTTTGCTTGATATATACAGAGCGCGTGATCGGATCAGGAATTTTTCCTATTGTTTCGACGATGTCGCGGATCAATCCTGCTTTACGAACGGGATCATTCGCAACTTCTCCTAAAAGTAAATTCGTTTTAAAAACAATAAAGTCTTTTGCATTCTCCTGAATGAATGTCGCAGTCGCTGCGCCACCGTGTTTTCTGCTATATGAATCCGGATCGTCGCCATCAGGAAATAAGGCAACTTTTACATTCAACCCTTCTTCAAGGATCAGATCAATTCCCCTGATAGATGCTTTGATACCTGCTGCATCACCATCATAAAGTACTGTAACGTTCTTCGTATATCTTCCGATCAAACGGATCTGCTCTACTGTCAATGATGTTCCTGATGATGCAACAACATTTTCAATTCCGCTTTGGTGTAAGGAAATCACATCTGTGTATCCTTCTACTAAATAACAATTGTCTTTCTGAACGATTGCTTTCTTCGCAAAGAAAATTCCGTAAAGTGATTTGCTCTTGAAATAAATATCTGACTCCGGCGAGTTAACATACTTAGCTGCTTTGTCGTCTTTCTTTAAGATCCTTCCGCCAAAGGCAATGATCCTTCCGCTTAGATTGTGAATAGGAAACATAACCCGGCCACGGAAACGATCGATCAGTTTTTCATTGCCGGTAATTACTTCACCGTCTTTCTGACGTGGATAACCTAATCCGGTCTTGACAATGAATTCTGATTTGTAGCCATTCTTAATTGCATGTTCTGCAAAAGCTGACCAGTCAGCAAGACTATATCCTAATTCGAATTTCTTTATTGTTTCATCGCTGAATCCGCGTTCATGAAAATAAGAGAGACCAATTGATTTACCTTCTTCCGTTTCAAAAAGATTTTCTGCAAAAGTTTTTGAGGCAAATGAATTGAGAATGTATAAACTTTCTCTTTCGTCACGCAATTCAATTTCTTTCGGATCCGGAGCGCTTTCTTCGATCTCTATCTGATATTTTGCCGCAAGAAATTTCAAGCTTCCGGATAAGTGTAATGCTCGAGCTCCATGATGAAGTTCACTGCATTTCCACCTTTACCACAACCGAAACATTTGTAAATGTTACGGACCGGATTTACATTGAAGGAAGGAGTTTTCTCATTGTGAAAAGGACATAAGCCCAGAAAATTCACGCCTCGTTTTTTTAGCTGCACAAAATCTCCGACAACATCCTCTATCCGGACGGCATCAAAAATTCTGTCAATAGTTTCTTTCGTGATCATTGAAAGCTAATTTTTTGTAGCGTGTTTTTTTCGGTTCTCTTGGCAAAACCGTATTGATAAAATTTGAAATGCGATTATAATATTTTTCTGCACCAACGGCAGCAATGTTATTATGGTCAGCTTTCCGTACCAAAAATAAGTCTTTTTTCTTGGAGGCGGAGGCTAAAAATATCTGAAGGGTTTCCGAGGTAAAAACTTCGGCATCGTCGCTGGCAGTAATAAACAGCACCGGTGCCTCGTTGAAAGCCGCTATTTTAGTGAGGTCCAGCTCGCTAACGGGATATTCCAGTAATTTTTCGACCTTTTTCCTGAAAATCGGATACCACAAATATTTCAGATTTCCCCAGCGGTTGTAGGAATACCGACTTAGATATGTATCCAGATTATTGAATGGACTTTGCAAAATAAGCGCATCGCACCGCCCATCGTAGACGGCAGATTGCATAGCTATTGCAGAACCAATTCCCATTCCGAAAAGTACCAGATGTTTGGTTTCAGGAAATTTCAGGATCGTATCTGTGATCAATTTCATGTCAGCAATAGCAGGCATTCCAATCGTAAAAATTTCGCCACTGCTTTCTCCATGTGCCCGCAGGTCAAAGATGCAGACATGCATTCCACGATCATGAAGTTGCTTGATCTGATCCAGTAACATTAGTTTGCTTTGATTCAGATCGTGAATTATCAATACGGTATTTGCAGGTGTGTCTGTAGTAGGGATGTACCAACCATTTAACGTTTCACCGTCATTTGTTTTTAATGATATGTTCGTATAGTCCAATCCTTCGTCAGATGGCCGCAAATGATTCGTGTCAATTTCTGTATTGTTGATCGAATGAAATACAACATAAGTTGAATCAATTCTTGTGGGATAAATAAAACTTGTTGTAATAAGTGTCGGCGCTACAATTATAAATGCAGCACTTAAAATAAAGATTGATGCAATAAGAAAGAAAAGCTTATTTAAATTCATGATCAGTGATTTCGTTCTGTTGTATATTTTACAAGGTCACGAAGTGAATTTTTGAATACGGAATCAGGGAATGTATCCAAAACCACAAATGCACGTGCCTGATATTCCTGCATTTTTTGAGTTGCATATTCCATACCACCGGAACTTTTTACGAATGAAATTACTTCTTTCACTTTTTTATCTTCTGTATTGTGATTCTTGATAATATTCACAATTCTTCGTTTTGTGCTTCTGTCGGCTTTCATCAGTGAATAGATCAAAGGCAAAGTCATTTTACTTTCCTTGATGTCTATTCCGGTAGGTTTTCCTATTACACCATCAGGACCGTAATCGAACAAATCATCTTTGATCTGAAATGCCATTCCAATCAATTCACCAAACTCATGCATTTTATTCACTACATCCTGCGAAGAGCCTGCTGATGCTGCGCCACTGGCACAACAAGACGCGATCAAAGAAGCAGTTTTCTGTCTGATGATCTCGTAATAAATATCTTCACTGATGTCGAGCTTTCTTGCTTTTTCAATCTGTAGCAATTCTCCTTCACTCATGACACGAACTGCTTCGGAAACGATGTCAAGGAAATTGTAATCTTTGTGCTTGACAGAAAGTAAAAGTCCTTTGCTTAATAAATAATCACCGACTAAAACAGCGATCTTGTTTTTCCAAAGTGCATTGATAGAAAAAAATCCGCGACGTTCGTTTGAATCGTCAACAACATCATCGTGAACAAGTGTTGCAGTATGCAAAAGTTCGATGAGAGTAGCTGCTCTGTGTGTCGTCTCATTTATCCCGCCGCAAAGTCCGGCAGATAAGAATACAAACATCGGTCGCATCTGCTTTCCTTTTCGCTTCACAATGTAATGCGTGATGCGATCCAGTAACGGAACCTGACTCTTCATTGATGCCCGGAATTTATTTTCAAATTCGTCCATCACGGAAGAGATCGGTGCTTTTATTTCATCTAATTGCGACACAAATTATTTTTCTTCTAATTGAATAAAAATTATTTTTTCAATTTTACTACAGCATGCTCATTCTTATTGGCCAATTGCCCGCATGCTGCATCAATATCTTTCCCTCTTGACCTCCGTAAATTTACTATAATACCTCTGTCGGCAAGATAGGAGTAGAACGATTTCATTTTATCGTCGCTGGTATTTTCAAATTCATTTCCGTCGATCTGATTGTACTCGATAAGATTTACTTTCGCTTTCACTCTTCTGCAAAATTCTTCCAGTTCCTGTGCATCGATGAGCTCATCATTAAAACCATTGAAGACAATGTATTCAAATGTTACTCTGCTTCCTGTTTTATCTCCAAAATGATTCAAAGCATCTGCTAATGCATCCAATGAATTACTTTCGTTGATCGGCATGATCTTATTCCGCTTCTCATCATTTGCAGCATGTAATGATAATGCCAGATTGAATTTCACTTCATCATCTCCGAGTTTATGAATCATTTTCGCAATACCTGCTGTACTGACCGTAATTCTTTTCGGAGCCATATTCAATCCGTCGCCGGCTGTAATACGTTCAATGCTTTTCAGAACATTTGTATAGTTCAGCAATGGTTCACCCATTCCCATGTAAACAATGTTCGACAATGGAATACCATAATTCTTTTCTGACTGCTCGCGGATGATAGCGACTTGATCGTAGATCTCATCTGCAGTAAGGTTTCTAAGTCGTTCCAGTTTTCCTGTAGCGCAAAATTTACACGTCAGACTGCAGCCTACTTGCGAAGAAACACATGCAGTCATGCGAGTCTCAGTTGGGATCAAGACACCTTCAACGATGTTTCCATCGTACAATTTAAAAGCGTTCTTGATGGTCCGGTCACGACTGACCTGAAAGGTGTCGATCGATACTGCATTCAGTACAAAATTGGCTTCCAGCTTTTCACGTAATGCCTGCGAAAGATTGGTCATTTCCGCAAAACTTCGGGCACTTTTTTTCCACAACCACTCCCAGACCTGTTTCGCACGAAACGGCTTTTCAGCGTTGGTTATGAACCAGTTAGTAATCTCTTCCTGACTTAAATGACGGATGTTTTGCATTGGGAGGCGAAGATACGATTCTTTAAGTTCTAATATAGTTCAAAGTTCAAGGTTCAAAGTTCAAAGTTGGCTCCGTAGTTGACTACGAAGTAAACCTTGAACTTTGAACTTTGAACCTTGAACTTTGGACCTTGAACTTTGGACCTTGAACTTGTTTTCAACATTCCTACCTTTACAAAATGAACTTCCTCCAATCCACCCTAGTCTTCCCCATCAGTTCTCCGCCGATTGAAAATGGAATCGTAGTCGTCGATGATTCGGGAGTGATCATTGAGGTGATCGACCCGATGACTACGGGTGAATTACCTTCTGGGATCAGGAAGTATGAAGGGTTTATTTGTCCGGGGTTTGTGAATATGCATTGTCATCTGGAACTTTCACATTTGAAAGGGAAATTTGCGGAGAAGACCGGACTGGTTGGTTTTATTGATCAGATGCGTTTAAGACGTGGTGGAGAATTTATTCACGAATCTATTCTCAAAGCCGATCAGGAAATGCTCGCAAACGGTATAGTTGCTGTCGCTGATATTTCCAATTCTCCAGATACGATTGACATAAAAAAGATCTCGCAACTCTACTATCATACATTTGTGGAGGTCTTTGATGTGAATCCGGGAAGGGCGGAAAAAGTTTTTGAAGAAGGATTAATGCTAGCGCAAAAATTTTCTGATGTTGAATTGTCTGCATCAATTGCACCACATGCACCTTATACGGTTTCATCAAAATTACTTTCCCTGCTTTCCAAATCGTATTTTAATAAGGCACAGTTATCGACAATACATAATCAGGAAACAGAGGATGAAGACTCCATGTTTCATAGTCAGAGCGGTGATATTTTTGATTTTCTTATCGGACTAAATCCTGCGAATGCAGATTCAATTCATAAAACAGATTCATCACTTGAATATATTCTGGATCATCTGCATCATTTTGAAAAATTACTTTTGGTTCATAATACATTTACAAAAGACAAGCATATCAAAGAAGCGCAGGAGTTTTCTGACGATATTTATTGGTGCTTTTGTCCGAATGCAAATCAATACATAGAAAACACTTTACCCGATATTGAACTATTCAGAAAGAACAATTGCAGAATCACCATCGGGACTGATAGTTATGCGAGTAACAGATCTCTTTCAATTCTGGAAGAGCTGAAAACCATCTCAACTCATTTTCCAAAAATTCCGCTTCATGAAATGCTGAAGTGGGCAACTTTAAATGGAGCGGCTTTTCTAGGTAAGGATAATGTTTTTGGTTCACTGGAGCGGGGAAAAAGGCCGGGGATTGTGTTAATTGAAAATGTTGATTTGAAATCGGGTACATTGCAAGGCAATTCCGTCGCTAAACGTATCTGAAAATTTGAATTTTAATTTGATGAATTTTTCAATAAAATTGTTAAAAATGTGAGATAGAAAGGCTGTGTTTTCGATAATTTTTCATCTTTGCTGAAACAAAAATTCAGGTTTCAAATTGAAATTGATACCTGGCTGCGAAGAAACCAGAATAAAATATCACTCATAGCAATTCGTTAGTGTAAGAATAGGGGATTCATTACATCAAAAATCAGGGTGATTACACCAAATTTTAACGTTTTTTATCCGAAAAAACGAATAATTTGGTAACGTTTATAGTAATATTCATGTATAAATTTCTGATATTTACGGCAACTGCGCCGTATATTGACGGAAAGAAATTGATTTGTGCCTGATACGGGTTATCTTATCATAATCCTCAGGTATTAAATGCATATGAGAAAATCGCTGATCTTATTTTTTGCTTTCATCCTTCAGGCATCCTTAAACGGATTTGCTGCTGCAGATCCCGTTGAAAGCGCTCCCGGTGGCGATTCTATTGCTCCAATCGACTATTCTGGTTTATCCGGACAATTCCCGCTTGTAAAAGACAGCAACCTTTGGGTCAATGAAGGGGAAGTTAAGGCCGGACTTTTATATGATGTTGAAAATAACAAGATCGTATGGGAGAAAAATCTGAATACCGTTTTCCCGATTGCTTCCCTCACAAAAATGATGGGCGCTCTTTTGACAATTGAAGACATCAACTCAGGAAAATATCGCTGGGATGATACAGTTAAATGGACCCGTACTTCTGTGGTCGGAAGAAGAAAACATCGCAGAACAGTTTACTCCTCTGCCAGCTACTCATTGCGTGATGTATTTAAGGCTTCAATGATCGCTTCTAATAATGAATGCGCGGAACAATTAGCAAAATATATCGGTGATGGAAATCTGCCGGCTACTATTGAAAGAATGAATCAACGTGCCAGGGAACTGGGAATGTTGTCTACGTTCTATGGAAATCCTACCGGATTGCCCTCTCCAAACTGGATGGGCGACAATTCATCTACACCAACTGATCTGTTAAAACTGACCATCGAAATGCTGAAGTATCCGGAAATTCTGGATATTGCAAAGATGGGATATGCTACAATTGAAAATGGAAAGTCAACGTCTGTGATCAGAAATCACAATCGTCTGACGATCGATTTTTCAGGTGAAGTGGATGGATTAAAAACAGGTTATACAAAACGCGCAGGTTTCTGTCTCGTTGCTACTACTGCTAAATGCGATCATCGTCTGGTAAGTATTGTACTTGGTAGTCGTGGTCCGCAGATCAGAAATGAAGTGGTGCGTGATATGATCAATCATTATTACACTTCGATCGGACTGGATCCACTTGGTCCTTATTGTCCGAATCCATTATTGCCAAATCCGAATCTTGCAAAAAATAATCAACCCGGTGCCGGAGAATATGTGACGGTTACGGAGAAAGTAAAAAAAGTTCACGTTGTAAAAAGTGGTGAAAGTCTTTCTGTCATTGCCGGAAAATACAGATGTTCAACAGCACAGTTAAAGAGCTGGAATAAAGGTAAAGTGAAAGGAACAACTGTTTACAAAGGACAAAAACTTTATGTCTATTCGAATGTCAACAAAAAAGTTTTCGTTGCAAAAATTGCGAATGGAAGTGAAGAAGAAGATGACAAGCCAATCGAAACTGAACAGAATAGTACAACTGCAAAGATAGATTCAGGAGCAGTGATTCAGGAAGCAACTGTGAGTGAAGTTGCTGTTTCAAAAAATGAGTCATTGAAGACGGGCGATAAAGCTGATAAAGTTGCTAAATCAGATAAAACAACTGTAGTAAAAGTAGTTTCTAAGCCATTAATAGAAAAACCTAAATATATTTATCATACAGTTGCCCCGGGAGATACTCTTTTCAATATTGCCCAACGATATCAAGGTGTAAGTGTTGCTGAGTTGAAAACACTCAACAATATCCACAATATTCGTTCGTTAAAACCTGGTATGAAGTTGAAAGTTAAAGTTCGGGCATAATTTTAGTAGAACTTTTTCTTAGATTTACCATCCTTAAACTTAATGTAAATGAAAAAGGCAGTTTCTATGCTATGCATGGTCATGGCAGTTTTATTCGTAAAAGCACAAGACAAAGCAGTTCCGGTTGAACCTTATAAAGTTCCGGTAGATTCTGTCACCGGAAAGATCACCTACGAAGGCATAGTGGAAGTTAAAGGCTTTGCTGCAGGAGAATTGTATCAACGGATCAACGCCTGGTTTCAATCCTATTATAAGAACCCAACAGAGGTTATCCGTGAAAATGATTCTATAAACAATAAAATGGTAGGCAAACCCCGTTTTCGATTATCAAATCAACCTGATAAAAATGGGGTCAAAACTGATGGCGGCGTTACCCAATATACAATTACTGTTGCTGCCAAAGATGGCCGGTATAAATACGAGATCACTGATGTAAACTGGAAGCAAATTTCTGTCTTCCCTTCTGAAAGATGGATGGATACCAAATCATCATCTTATTCTCCTGCTTACAATGATTATTTGCAGCAGCTTGATAAAACAGCATTAGAAGTAATTGCGGCTCTTAAAAAAGCAGTTACTGAAGCAAAGGCAGTTAAGGATAAAGACAACTGGTAATATTTATTTGATCAAAGCTTCGGCAATGATCAGGTCCGTCAAAACGGTAATTTTCAAATTCGATTTTTCGCCTTCAACGAGATGGATTAAATTTCCGTCTTGTTCAAAGACACTTGCGTCATCAGTAGTATCCCTTTCCGGATTTTCGTATGCTTTTCGGATAAGTTCCAGATGAAAACACTGTGGAGTCTGAATGGCACGTAATGCATTTCTGTCAACCACTTCGGATTCCAGATTTTCTACTTTTCTTAATGTGTCAACTATCGGGATTGCAGGAACCGCATTTGAAAAATTATCAAGCTCTGCCATGCACTTTCTGATCAGTTCGATAGATACCAAAGGTCTGACTCCGTCGTGAATAGCGACCATACCTTTCTGTTCGGGAATTGCTTTCAATCCGTTCTTTACTGATTCATACCGCGAAGTTCCGCCCGTAACGATTTTATGCGGAATTGTAAAGTTAAGTTCAGCAATTAATTTTGCCCAGTGTATCGTCTCACTATGGGGAAGCACAACAAATATAGAGTCAAAGATCTTTGCAGAATAAAATTTCTCTATGGTGTGCATCAGAATTGGCTTTCCATTCAATGGGAGAAATTGTTTTGGAATCCCTGTTCCCATTCTCAATCCGGATCCACCGGCTACTATCAATGCAGTTTTATTCATCGTTCACAATATCGGAAATTATTACTCCGGTTTATTAGATTTTCCCATAAGTAAATCCAGATGTTCCGAATAAAATAACCGGATGTGTACAATCAATATTATTATAAACATTGATGCAACTGTGATCAATCCGCCGTAAAAAACTGCCTGATAAATATTCGATTTCGGAGCCGGCATAGCTGCCTGAACAACAGAGATCGTTTTATAACTTTTTTGATTCAATGCCTGAAGGGCAAGATTGTAAAGCTTCTGTGAATTCATCAGATCATGAGTTGAATTGGTAAGCTCATTGATCAGACTTCCTAAATTTTGCTCCAGCTGAAGCATGTAGATCGCACTGGTAGTTGGTCGCGATCCTTGTGTGGTCAGATGATGCATTTCAGCAAGTAAAGAATCTATACTCCTGCTTTTGGCATTGTTGTCTTTCTTTATCTCAGTTAAAAATGCTTCGGAGATCTTTAGCTTTTGTTGAATCGTTCTTGCATAATATTCCCTGTTAATTTCATCGATATAATTCATTATTTCATTTACCATTTCCGCAGCCAGATACCGGTGCTCATCGTTAACAGTTACAAGTATTGTGTTGAATGTATTTTTCTTAACTGAAATATTCGATTTTAAAATATTACCGGTGCGTTGTAAATAAAATTCTTTTGTGGAATCAACTCCATAATGTTTTGTCAGATTGAATTTTTTTATCAGATGATTTTGAATCTGCGTTGAGATCACTTGCTGGAAGATCCTGTTAAAGTTATCGCTCGGAGTAAGGTTATCGACAACTTTCAGATCAACATTTGAAGAACTGAGAACATTCATGTCGTTCACATAAAAGGAGCCGGTAGATGAATAACCTAAAACATAAAGTTTGATGATAATTGAAAAAATGATCCCAATGCCAAATGAGATTGACAAAAAATAATACTTATCTTTAACCAGATGATTGATAAGTATCCTGGTATCATAATCAATTTTCCTGGAAGCAGGTCGAGTCGTATTTTCAGTCATATAAAAACGTGGTTGGGTAATGTTAAGAAATTTTATTATAACTTTTCAAAAGATTTTGTAAACTGCACTGTAATTCTGTAAGTAGACGAAAAGATGTGGCGAAATGTAAATACGAGTAGAGCAGCAACCTTCTTTTTGGCTTTTCTATTTGTACTCTTGCCCTTTCTAATGGTGCCTTCAGCCATTGATCCGGATCTGAATCCTAGGATCATTGCTGTTTCTGTATTTTGTCTGGTTAGCATAATGCTGTTTGGAAATCGTCCGATCCTGCTGCCGGATTCGTTTAAGAAAATCGGAATCATTTCAATTGTATTGATTCTGTTCTCATTACTTTCTGTATTTTCTGCCATCAATACCGGAGAAGCAATCGCAGAATGGTTGCGTATCGGTGTTATTTATTCGTTCTTGTTAGTTTCTGTTTTAATTATTCGGAACGGTCCATTCAATGTTCTGATACCAATTCGTTTTATTTCAATAGCAGTTCTGATCTTTTGCGGATTCGCAATCGTTCAGACTATACCGGTAGTTAAAGATATTCTGGCCAATAAAAAGATCATTATTTCTTCTGACCTGGCGTCTACACTTTCAAATAAAAACTTTTTTTCAGAGGTTCTGGTGCTTCTCATTCCTGCAATTTTTTATTCTATTCTGAATGATAAAAAACAATTCAGGATCTTACACATCATAGCATTTATACTTGCATTTTTTTTCCTAATTCTATTGTCTTCCCTTGCATGTTGGGTTGCAATGATCGTATCGGTTGTAATTGTAGGAGTAGTTTTTCTGCTTAACCGGAGTTCTGACACACTTGTATTAAAAAAGAGTACAGTCATCATATTGACCATAACTTCCATTGCTTTGATTGCAATTGGAAAAATAGTTTTCGAAAAAGTGCCGGTTGCCAAGAACTTGTTGTTTAAAGTGGAAATGATCTCGAAGTATATTTCGGAACCGGACCTGCTCGATAAAAATGCAATGTCAAATAACAATAGTGTATTTGACAGAATACTAATGATAAGAAACAGTGTAAAGATGATTTCAGATCATCCGATAACCGGTGTCGGAATGAATAACTGGAAATTACTTTATCCTGCATATGGAGTGAATGGTACTGAAATAATCAATAGCGGCGGGATGAATTTCGAACATCCACACAATGATTACTTATTGATTTTTGCAGAACAAGGGATTTTCGGAATATTGATCTACATCTTCTTTTTCTTTTTTGTATTTAATGTGTGGAGAATGAATTGGAAATCCACAACACCTTCTGATCGAGCTATATTACTTGTCATTCTCTTTGTAATTAGTTCGTTTCTCATCATGTCACTTTTCAGCTATCCGCGTTCACGTATCTACTCACCGGTATTACTTATGTTTTTTATCTCATGGCTTTTTGTAAAAAGGGATAGTAGTAGTTCTGTGGTAAATGAACATTCTCATAATGAAATCGAAAATTCAAATTACGTAAACACAAAAACTTTTGTGTTGAAACCCGTTTATTCATTAACTGTAATTCTGATTTGTTTGTTTGCAACAATTGTCACAGCCATCAGACTTGACAGTGAAATTTCTGCTAAGAAGATGATCAAAGCAAAGTTTCAGAATAATTTTGCCAGAGTGATCAGGGAGTCGGAAAAGATCAATCTTTATTTTTACCCGTTGGAATATGCCAGTACCTCTATCGAATGGTATAAAGGCATGGCACTTTTTTATTCAGGCAAAATTCCGGCAGCACTGACTTTGTACCAGAAAGCAATTCTGAAAACTCCTTATCACTTACGTACTCTCAACGATCTTGCAACTGCTTACGAACAAACAGGGCAACCGGATAGTGCTATTTCATTTTATAAGAGAGCGCTGGCAATAAGCCCAAATCT
The DNA here is from genome assembly GCA_016711505.1 of Bacteroidota bacterium. Classification (NCBI taxonomy): domain Bacteria; kingdom Pseudomonadati; phylum Bacteroidota; species Bacteroidota bacterium. The sequence continues at coordinate 43,585 of JADJSV010000007.1, forward strand.
TTTTGACTCCAGATTGAATTTGAGCGCAACCTATTTCAATCAGAATAAGATAGATTCTGCTTATGATGTGCTCAATTTTATTGAATACAAAAAACTTAATATTGGCCCTAATGAAAATTATGTAAAATTCATGAGTGTAATTTTAGCGGCGAAAATAAACGACAGCCTCGCTTCAAGTAAGGACTCGGTAATGATTTCCGGAATGAATCAATTTGTAAAGGATATTGAACGAACAAAAAAGTATATTCGCACTTATAAAGGCAGAACTATCTGGCCGGATGTATTTACTGATATAAAATAGCTTTCCTATAACAAGCAACAAAATTATGACATTCACTAAACGAGCACTTTTCGTAGATCATAAAACGCAGACAATTTTTCCTGCTGAAGTAACTGTTGCTAATGGAAAAATCGATTCGATCAGGAAATTGCCCGAAGGTTCTGAAGTTGATGAAGGATATATCATGCCCGGTTTTGTGGACTCTCATATTCATATCGAAAGTTCAATGCTCATACCAAGTGAGTTTGCCAGATTAGCAGTGATTCATGGAACAATAGCTACAGTCAGTGATCCACATGAGATCGCAAATGTCTGTGGAATTGACGGAGTACAATTCATGATCGATAATGGCAAAACTGTCCCTTTCAAATTTAATTTTGGTGCCCCAAGTTGTGTACCTGCAACGACTTTTGAGACTGCAGGCGCTGCATTAAATGCTTCGCAGGTTGCGGAACTCTTAAAATCAGACGACATACTTTATCTGAGTGAAATGATGAACTTCCCCGGGGTTTTATTTAACGACGAGCAGGTAATGTTAAAGATAAAAGCTGCTCATCAGCAAGGGAAACCTGTTGATGGACATGCACCCGGACTGCGCGGAGAAAAAGCAAAGCAATACATTGATGCCGGAATTTCTACAGACCATGAATGCTTTACTGCGGAGGAAGCACTCGATAAGCTGACGTACGGGATGAAGATCCTGATTCGTGAAGGTAGTGCGGCGAAAAATTTTGAAGCTTTGATTGGACTTGCAAATGAGCATTACAGGATGATGATGTTTTGCAGCGACGATAAACATCCTGACAGTCTTGTCCAGGGACATATCAATCAGTTGTGTGCCCGCGCTGTCAGAAAAGGAATAGATATTTTCAAGATCATTCAAATGGCTTCCGTTAACCCGGTTGAACATTACAAGATCAAAATGGGTTTACTGCAAAAAGGTGATCCTGCTGATTTCATTGTGGTAAGAGATCTGAAAGAATTTGAAGTTCTTCAGAATTATATTGACGGAGTATTGGTTTCTGAAGATGGAAAGACATTCATTGAAAGCAAAAAATGCATTCCAATTAATCAGTTTAATTGTAAACTGACTAAACCTGAAGATTACAAAATTATTGCCGCCGGCAGGTCGAATTTGCCGGTCATTGAAGCGCTTGATGGACAATTGATCACAAATAAATTAGATTTAAAAATTCCGGTTATAGATGAGTGTTTTGCAAGTGATGTGGAAAATGACATTCTTAAAATGGTTGTTGTAAATCGTTACAATCACGCACCGGTTGCTAAGGCATTCATCAGAAACTTCGGATTGAAAAAAGGCGCACTAGCATCATCTGTTGCACACGATTCTCATAATATTGTCGCTGTTGGATGTGATGATGAAAGCTTATGCAGAGCTGTAAATCTTGTAATTGCAAATGAAGGTGGTGTAAGCTGTGTAATAGAAAAGAATGAGATGGTAGTTCCACTTCCTGTTGCCGGACTTATGAGTGCTAACGATGGTTTTAAGGTTGCGGAGGATTATACTGCAATTGATCAGATGGCAAAGAAGGCCGGATCAACTCTTGGTGCACCATTCATGACTCTGTCTTTCATGGCTCTGCTAGTTATTCCAAGTTTGAAATTAAGTGACAAAGGATTATTTGACGGAACAAATTTCAGATTATTATTTACCCCTGATCTTGTGCAGGCGTAATTGAAGCTTCAAAATTCTTAAGCCACCAGCTGCAGCGTTTTGTTGAAAGAATATAGTTTTCCAGAATGTAAACCCCGACAACTGCACAAGCGATTCCAACTACTATGTCAAGCGTGTAGTGATGGTAAAGATAGATTGCAGAAAACCAGATTCCGACTGAAACAATTCCAAAAACATACATGAAATATTTTTTGTTTAAACGACTTGCATAGATGAATCCGATCAACGGATAGGCAGAATGTAATGACGGCATAGCTGCAAATACATTTGAACCTTTTGAATATAGGTCGGCAAATAAATTTATTCCAAAAAATTTATCAAATCGTAGTAGGCCTGCAGCGTTACTTTTTGTTGCTGTATTCAATGTGTTTCCAAATTCTTCATAGTACCAGGGCGGAGCAGCGGGATGAGTATAATAAATTATAAACCCAAGTATATTTACAAAAAAGAATGCAAGTGAAAAACGGATGAAAAGATCTTTCCTTTTGTTGTACAGATAAAAAGCAAAAATCAAAGGTAAAGGAACCCAGCAAAGATAAAATGATGAACTGAGAATGTCTAAAAAGGTTGTTTGATGCAAATTGAAATATTCGTTAGGAGTAAGAAGTGTTCCTTCATGCATAATACCAAACCAGTTTTTTTCCAGATTGTAAATGGGTAGAATGTCAACTTCAGCAAACGACCAGTTTGGCCAGAGTTTCATACTGTCGAAGAGGATCCAGTAAATAACAAATATCGAAAAACCGGTGATAAATCTTCGCGTCAGATCTGAAATAAAAAATGATGCATTGACAATAGTTACCAATAGAAGGTGATCATTTCTTATTCCTGTAGTAATGTAAGCAAGGATAAGATAAATTGCTGAAAGCAGTGGGATGATCAGTTTCCTCTTCAATGATTTTTCTGATGATGAAGCAGGATTCAGTTTGGTGTTCATCGCTTTGGAACAAATCGTTCTGTCGTTATTTGCTGAGTTGCCGGATCTCTGCCGATCAGTTCAATATATTCAATAGTCGGAAACCAGAATGTACCTCCATTGAGCATAATAAAAACTTTTTTTAGCTCGGCAAGTTTTCCATTTATATTGGTAAAGGCTGCATACTTTTTTGGAGTACTCGTAGGCAAGAGATAAAAATTCTTTTTATCGTACGAAACAAATTGGATTACATATGCATTTTTTTGCCCGTTATACGGACGTGAAACAAGACCGTAAGCATATTTTTGCTGGATATATGAAAGTTCTTCCGTTGTACTATCGCTTGCATATCTTATCCAATAGATATGAATTGGATTTGTCGGATCGGGTGTGCCATCCGGTAAGCGGTTCAGATCATAAACAATTGCATTGGTGTTTTTACTTCTCTGAACATAAAATAGTGAATTTTCAGTCGTAGGTGGAATGGGGTAGACCTTTGGTCTTACATCTTCTGCAGATTGCGCACCGGTTACAAACAATAGAATAAGAAGACTATATATTTTTAGCATTAAGTGGGTCAGTGCTTAGAATTTTTATCCTGCTCCTGCATATAATGATAGCATGCATTCAGGCGTTGGATAGCTGTATAATTTGCCAGTATAGCAACGAGCGTCAAAGGTAATGTGAAAATTGCAATTGATTCAAATGGTTTTTCAATTCCGGGAAAAAACCATTTACTTTCTCCACCTGTATAATGTCCTACAATGCCACATAAAAGCGCCGACAAACCAATTGTGACAACTCTTTCGGGACGTTGCATCAGACCATCTTTACAGGGTATTCCTAATCCTTCTGCTCTTGCACGGGTATAGCTTACCATCAATGAACCCATCAATCCGATAAAACCGATCATGGAGCTGAGAAAATAATGATGCGCTACCAGGTAATAGCATATGCCCAGAAACATTAGCAACTCACTGTATCTGTCAAGTACAGAATCATATAATGCTCCAAACCGTGAAGTCATATTCCCGATTCTTGCTACTTGCCCATCAAGCATGTCAAACATTCCTGCGAACAGGATCATTGCTCCGCCCCAGCCGATGTAAGACAGATCTCCTCTGACTCCTTGTTCCGCTCCCACAATAAAAATAGCTGCAACACCGACGTTCAGAATTAATCCAATCGTTGTAACTCCGTTTGGAGTCAGTCCGATGGAAATTAAAAATTTTACCAGCGGATGTAAGATCCGGTGTAAAAGATTCTGAAGTTGGTCTCTCATTGTCATATTAAAAATCAAGTTTTGCACGGGCTCTGATTCCAAATTCAGAAACCGATTGATGTTCAAGATAACTCAGACGTTTGATCAAATCGATTCGGATCAATTTGAAGATATTTGTTATACCGATACTGGCTTCCATATATGGCCGCGCTTCGAGAGAATAAGTAAGTTTTGTTCCGTCAGGATTTGTTGGAAGTCGAAACAGATCGGCATGTTGGGCAGGATCATTTTCATCGGTTATTCTTCCATACAACAATTTGAATGTTGCTACTTCACGCCATTTCAATTTTTTGAAAAGCGGAATTTTGTTGAAGAAGAAACCATTGAAGTAATGTGTAAAATTCACGGAGAAATATTCGTCACTGACAAATTCAAGAAAATTCATCAGGTTGTACGATTGCAGCTGATAGGAAAATGTCTGATTGGCGCGATGAATTTCGAGTAGTGGATAAGGAACTTGTCCGAAAATTTTTCCTGCCTCGACTTCTATATCTGAATAGCCAAACGGCGCCACAAATGCCCGTTTGAAAATATTCGCTGTCAGAGTATGATATGAATAATCACTCTTCAGAAAATCCTTTTTAGAATATTCATATCTGACCCACATGATCGGATATTCATTCAACATAGGTGTTCTGTAAGTTTTCCCCTGGTAAAATTTTTCATGCGGAGCATATCGCATCAATATATTAAATGAAGATGTTTCAATTTCGTTTATAGAATTTCCTGTTGTGTCATTATAATCTATTTTGTTGAAGTGTAACGTGCCTGCAGGTGACTGAATCAAATTCTGAAATCCGATAGTGTATGAAAAATTGTTCGCGTTCTCATTCTGTAATTCCAGATTGAATGTTTTGTTGTAAAGAAGTTTGTCATTCTTTCCACGTTTGAAAGAAAGCAGAGCATTATCTTCCTGAACAAATTGCAATTCCTGACCCGGTATTTTAGTTTCATGCTGATAAGAAACATAAATGTTTTTCTGAGGGAAATCCAGATATGATTTTGGCCCTATTGCTTTTTTTACTCCGACAAAATATTTCCATTGCTCGTCTTTAAAACCGTAAACACCATAAGTCTCTAACTGGATCCGCTCACTGAATTTTTTTGTTGTTCTGCCGCCAAGTCGTGCACGAAATCCTTCTATCGGATTATAGCTGTAAAATGTACTTACAGGACCGATCTCAAACGGACCGAAATCTTTATAACCTGCAAATAATAATTCCAGTAAGTTAACTGTATGGCGGAAGGCAGGCACTTTTTGCACACTGTCCACCATCTGATAAACGCCTTTTTCAGAAGTTGTAAGTTCGCCGTGACGATGTTTGTCAAAATATTCTTCACCACGTTTTTGTGATGAATCAGGAGTTACTACAGCTTCGCCTGTATAGAAGGTGTCAGGTTTCGGTTGATCAATGGTAAAGTTTCTGAAACTAACAGCGCGCTGACCATAAATTCCAAGACCATTTTTTCCTATACCAAAGTCGATCGAAATATTGTCTTTACTTAGAAGCCATTCACCGGGTGATGCTTCAGTATATTCCTGAGTTAGTTTTAATTCTTTTACGAAATTCAAATTGATATCCGGACTTACAGTCAATTCGTTTTTTCTAACCGCATAATTTGAATCGTAAGTAATATATAATTCACCCTGAAAAATAAAGTCTGCTTTGTTTCTCGGGTAAAATATAAGATGATAGCACTTCGTACTATCTACCATCACCGTGTCTTTAATGTAATAGCGATAAAATAAAGGCCCATTATCTGAAATGGGACTTATAAATGGATTGGTAAGAATCGGTACACTGTTATTATAAATATTGACATCCTGATAGAGATATGCTATGAATGATGACATCCCATCATTATTTACAAAATCGTCGTAGTCAACTTTGTGACTTCCTTTGATAATTTCCTTCAAACGCTTTGGATCTTTTTTGAAATACACATCTGAAAGCGTTTCCTGTAAGTACATAGGTAGAATAACTTTTCCTGGCATTTGATTTGAATCCAGATTATCAAATACAAATTGAAAATTTTTCAGATACCGTTTGTTCTTAAATTTCTGAGTGATATTACTTAATGCAAATTGCACTTTTTCATATTTTTCAAACTCATATGCATTTAACTGATCTTTTCTGTTTTGCTTCTTATGCGCAATTACACGATCGATCAGTTCAACTGCAGGATTATTCTTATTCTTGTAACGTTGCTTTTCTCCTTTGATCTCCACAGTCTTTAATTCTTTTACTACGGGAGTCATTTTTACGGAAACAATCTGCGACTGACCCTGTAAAATATCCTTAACTACAGGCTCATATCCGATAAGCACAAATTTCAATTTTGTACCCGGCGCATTTGTTTCCATAAAATATTGTCCGTTGAAATCAGTATTTCTGCCTTCTGTAGTTCCTTCAAGAAGAATGCTTGCAAAGGGTAGAGGATCTCCGGTTTTTGAATCGGTCACTAATCCCCGGACAGTAGTCTGTCCAAAAACGATTATTGGAAACAAAAACAATAATAAAAATATGCGCATGTGGAATCTTGTATTGTCAAGCATAAAAGACAAATCGTTTGGAAAAGTAATATGAATATGTAAATCCTACGAGTATTGAGACAATAGCTTTTGAAATAAGGTATGTTAACATCGTTGATTCAGTAAGCAAATATGTTCCTCCGGTATTCAAAAGGATGCTCCCTGCAACCACTAAAGAATATTTGAATGCTTGTTTAGCCGGATGTGTACCCATCGAAGAAAAAACCCATTTCCGGTTAATAATAAATGCCGTAATAGCCCCGCAAGTTGCGCCCATTGCAACAGCTATTGAGTAATGAAAACCAATGAAACGTTCGAATAAAATTGTCATTAAAAAATCAATAGAGGTAGCAATTACTGCCGTCAACTGAAATTTTAAGAAACTTTGATTCTTTGTGAAAAATTTCGATTCTTTCACCATCAGTAAGCTTTGTTTGTAAACGGTAAAAGTGGCCATAGACTAATTTGATTCCGGTTCTATCCAAGAAAGCTGATCGACAGATGGATGACAAGAGCACTGAGAATTCCGGCTGCAATGTCGTCCAACATAATCCCCCAACCACCTTGAATCTTCTCCAGTCGACGGATGCCGAAAGGTTTTGCAATATCGAAAATTCTGAAGAGGATTAATGCAATCAATGTAAGTTTTAATGAATGTGGCAACCAGATCAAAGCGATCCACATTCCTACAAATTCGTCAATAACAACCTCTTTTGGATCCTTATTTCCGCCTCTGCTAACTATATCGGAAACTACAATTCCTGCAATTGTTGCAATGATTATAAGAGTTAAATGATATTGTTGAAATCGAGGAATGATTTCAGCTAACAGATACCAGATCCCAGCACCGGCAATGGATCCCCATGTACCCGGTGCTTTTGGTAAATACCCGATCGGGCCAAGCGTAGCAAAACCTTTACTCAGCCTCCTGATCATTAAGCTTCAATAAATTCCTGATAGTAATCCTGACCAAGATGTGTAATCAGATCCTCGCCTTTTAAATGACGCAATGTATTTTCAAGTTTCATTAGTTGTTTGAAAATATCGTGTTGCGGCGGAAGTCCTTTTGCAGTCTGCGGAGCCTTGAAATAAAATGAAAGCCATTCCTGAATCCCACTCATTTCAGCGCGTTGCGCCAGATCAAGAAACAATGCCAGATCAAGAACGATTGGCGCTGCTAAAATACTGTCTCTGCAAAGAAAATTGATCTTGATCTGCATCTGATATCCAAGCCAGCCTGTTATATCGATATTGTCCCAGCTTTCTTTATTATCCCCGTGCGGCGGATAGTAATTTATCCGCACTTTATGGTAAAGATCGCCATACAAATCCGGATGTTTGTCGGGCTCAAGAATATTTTCTAATACACTAAGTTTCGATACTTCTTTTGTCCTGAAGCTATCCGGATCATCTAAAACTTCTCCATCGCGGTTTCCAAGAATATTAGAAGAGAACCAACCCCGGATTCCTAACATACGTGATTTTAATCCCGGAGCAACAATGGTTTTCATCAAAGTTTGTCCTGTCTTGAAATCTTTTCCTGCGATCGGTACACCCATTTCTAAAGCCAGCTGTTCTAGAGCCGGAATGTCACATGTAAGGTTAGGAGCACCGTTTGCAAATGGCACTCTCGATTTCAGTGCAGCATAAGCATAGATCATCGATGGCGCAATTGCAGGGTCATTATCGTCCAGTCCTTTTTCAAAAGCTTCAATTGACATGTGTACATCAGAAGTTTCAATATAAATTTCTGTGGATGCACACCAGATCATTACTAACCGGTTGCAGTTATTTTTTTCACGAAATGATTTTATGTCTTCGATCAAAGCATCTGCTTGTTTGCGCTTTGATTTGATCGGCTTCACATGTAAACCGTGCAGACGTTTTACATATTTAGGATCGAAAACTGCTTTCATCGGAACTAATGCTGATAGCTCTTCTTTTAGCGGATTAAGATGTTTGTGGACATCAAGTACACCGGCGTTTAATGCTGCCTCATACGCATTGTCTTCAAAAATATCCCAGCCACCAAAAACCATACTTTCGAGGGTTGCAAGTTCTGCAAATTCTTTAACCAGAGGGTTGCGATTTTCAGTTCGCTTGCCTAATCGAATTGTCCCAAGTTGCGAATAGGAACCGATTGGTTTCTCCATTCCCTTACGGATGGCCAGCACTCCTGCAACAAATGTTGTTGCAACTGCTCCCATTCCTACTGTTAATACTCCTAATTTTCCTTGTGCCGGTGTGATGGTTGTGTTCATAGTGATTTTACCTTAAGAATTAGTGCCATGAATTCGTAATTTCAGGTAGGGTCTCAATAATGACGATTGAATTTAGGGTTTATTTTAACTAAACTTAAAATTAGTTCTAATCAGCACAAAATCAAAAGGATATTTTAAAAAAAAGGCTAATGTTTTGAAAATAATGAAATTGTTCAAGGATCTTTTTTGTGGAAGCTTTAAAAGATATAAAAGTTTTAAGGGGTTTAAAGTGTTTCGATACACCTTAAACCCCTTAACACCTAAAGGAGAAAGTTCATATTTACCTCACTGCCTGCCAGAATTAATTCGGTTCTGCTCTTCCGGTCCGCGGCTGTGATTTTTTGTTTTTATTCCTCGTTTACCAAAATTATAACTCACATGGAAGCGGACAAATTGTGTATCATAAACCTGCGAAAATGCAGCATCAATATTCTGATATTTAATTTTAGACTTTTCTTTTTGCGTATGGAAGATATCATTAATGTTTGCACGCAACTGTAACCTTTCTTTCATCAGCATTTTACTGATTCCGCCACCTACTGACCATTGTGGATCTACTAACCATGTTCCCCAAACCATTTGTGATTGGTAATATCCGCTTACCTCAAACGACCAGCCTTTTTTAGCCTGAAAACTATTTACTGAATTCAGGAAATAGGAGGTAAGTGACTTATCAATATTTCCTACTGAAGATACGCCTTGGTATTTATTATTAAAAAGTGAAAGATTGTTTGAACTTGTCCACCATTCTGTAATGTGCAAAGGCAGATTGACATTCACACCATAATTATTTCTGGAATTTAAATTTTCAGTTGTAATGTAGGTCGTATGCGTCGAATCAATTTGCTTTGTGATCTGAGTCATGGCATCAGCAGTGTGACTATAATTAAATGTGATCGTGTATAACTGCTTAAATGTATACGAAGCTTCGTAGTTGTCTGTTGTTTGTGGTTCAAGATTAGGATTTCCCTGCATGAAATTATAAGGATCCAGGAAATACCGGAACGGATTCAACTGCTGATAGCCCGGACGGTCGATTCTTCGGCTATAAGAAAGTCTGGTCATATGCTTATCTGTAAACTTATAATTAAAGAAAGCACTTGGGAACAACTGAAAATAATTCCGCTCAAATTTTTCATTTTTTACTACCTGTTCGCCTTCAGAAACCGTTTGCTCGCCACGTAATCCAATTTCAAATCCTATTTTTTTAAATTCTCCGGTCCAGTTTACATATGCTGCATTAATGTTTTCTTTGTAATTGAAATGATTTGTTTTGCCTGTATCGAGTTCCCCTTCGCCATTGTAAAAATTGATGTACTGAACATCATTGTCGGTAGTAACATAACTGCTTTTTAAACCGGCATCGATCTTCATAGTTTTTTTCCACGGCTGTGTATAATCTAACTTCGCACTCTGAATATTTATTGCTGCCGGCTGATTGTTTGTAGCATATTCTGAATTTACATTTACACTATTCCCATCGTAATACTGTGTGAGAAATGTAAAATTATTCGCATTGTCATACCGTGCTTTGTCAATGTCTATAGAAAGTTCTTTTCCTAACGAATCTATTCTGAACTGATAATTCAACGTTCCTGTAATACTATTCCATTTACTGTTATTGATATTATCGGTGATATAGCTACTATCAGTAAATTCATTTACATCCTTCATCAGTGTTGTACTGATAGTTCTGTCATAATTTGTATTGTAATTCCCTCGCAGCACTACAGAGATCGAATGATTTTTGTCTAAATAGTAATCAATTCCACCTCTGAAATTCTGATTGGTATAATTTCCTTTATTAAAAGTACTCTGATCGAAAAGTGTATTGCTGCCATCGCTGAAAAAACGTCTTGCTAAAGTTGTTCTTGTATAGTAATAGCCACGCGTGTAATCATAACTTCCGAACAAGTTGAACTTTTCTTTTCTATAGTTTAAACTTAAACCGCCACCGGCATCAGGATATGCACCTTGACCATAACTACCATTGACTCGTCCATTCAATCCTACATCTTGTCTTTTTTTCAACCGGATGTCGATGATCCCGGAATTTCCGGCGGCGTCATATTTTGCAGAAGGATTTGTGATAATGTCAATTTTGCTTAGCTGATCACTGTTCATGTTCTTAAGCATTTCGTAAAGATCTTTTGAAGAAAGATAAGTTGGCTTTCCATCTATCATTACGTTCACGCCCTCTTTACCACTCAAGTGAATGTAGCCTTCATTGTCAACTGTTACCCCGGGTGATCTTTTTAGTATTTCAATTGCATTACTTCCGGCATTCACGATACTATTTTCGACATTCACTACAGTCTTATCAATATGGTGCTCGATAAATGGTCTTTGTGCTGTGATAGTAGCTTCTTTGAGATTGATAGCGCTTTCTATCAGACTCACCGGTTTCAAAACCAACGGTTCCGGATTTGCTTTCAGATCAAATGCTTCAGTGTAGTGTTTATCATATCCCAACTGGACCACAAGTAATTTGTATTGTCCTTGTTCGATATTTTCAAAACTATATGTTCCATCGGTTTCTGTCAGACCTGCTTTTACAATTGTACTGTCATTTGCCTGAACTAAAACCACGTTCGCAAATTCTACCGGCTCCTGATTGGAATTCCTGATCACTCCTTTGATGCCCGGCTGTTTTGCAAATAAAAAAGTCAGGAATGAAAAAATAAAACGGCTGTTGTGAAAATAGACTTTTTCATGATGGTGTGTATGTATTGCGAACTTACGCCAATCATACTACAGTAACAGTTAATGGTTCGTTAAGGAGTTCTTACTCTATGTTGTCGTTTTATAAAATTAGCAATATTCCAATGATAAAAAATGAAGGAGATCAAGAAAATCAGCCTACATCATTGTGTGGCCTTTTTTAGCAAAAGAACAGATCTATGGTTTGCCACTTAGAAAACTCTCAGCGGAAAATAAAAAATGGAATCGGGCTGATTTATTCAGGGCGATTTTATTCTGTTTTTTAGTGGTATTTACTTTTTAATTATCAAATATGATGTAGAATTTGTTTTGAAAATATATGATCCCGCAGGAAGCATTTCTATATTCAATATCATAGTATCAGAATTGATTTTGCCTTGCATAACCTTTTTGCCAATCGCATCCAGAATAAAAAACTCCTGATTCTGGTTTCCATTTAAGATCCGGATACTATTTTCAGCTGGGTTTGGATAGATTGAGATCTGTGAAGAATAGTTTTCTTCAATTCCTACAGGACAATCGATAACATCCAGGGTCACACCCGGGCCTTCAATATAGTTTGGACATAAACTTGGTGCACCTGTTACGTAATAGTTGCCGGGTTCAGTAACAGTTAAAACAGTTGTATTGATTCCCGGAATCGTATCACCATCTTCATACCATGTAATATTTGTATCATAAGGCAGTAGGACTTCAAAGTACATAGTATCTCCCGGACAAAGAACAGATTCACCTAGTGGTCCTATCGTAAAATCTCCTGATGACGCTACTGTAAATCCTGCAAAGGCATAGCCGTCAATTCGGATTTTGTGCAAAAGTCGTTGATCCAATTAATAGAAGAAGCAAGGTGTAAAGTTTTCTCATAAATATATTCTTTTTGCAAATTTAAATATTTACTTCAATTTGAAGCAAATTCGGTGAAGTTTCATTTTTGTGTACTCAAAGCCTCAATGTATTCGCGCTTGTAAAACGTGGCGAGGAACAAATTTTGCAAAGCACATTAAAATTTACGAAAATGAAAAAAATGGAAAAAACTGCCGGTGAAAAGACTGGAAAAGATATGGCGATTCGCAAAGACAATGAAGCATCAGCAGAAAAGATTGTTGTTCCTGATAATCCGCCTAAAGAATCAAATGAAAAAAAATCAGAAAAACGAGAAACTGATGCAGAAATAAAGAATGAGAGCACTAAAAAAGAGCCCCGTTCAGAAACGCAGAAAGAAAAGAGTACAACACAAACCACAACTACAGAGAAAGGCAAGGGATTGAAATCGGCGGTAGAAGGACGAAATGCCGATTCTCCATTACCTACTGATGATGACGGTGCAATTGTTTTGTAAAATATGATTGGAGCTTGAAGCCATTTTTTGGTTTAACTCAAGGTATTTTCTAACTTCGTATTCTTCGCAGATCAATTATGAAATATTTTAAAATTATTTTGTCCGATCTTTTATTTATTTGGCTCGGACTATTACTATTGATATCTTTTTTCTTTTTGTATCAACAGATTAATCAGTTGAGTGATTCCGAGCGGTGGGTAAATAATTCAAATGAAGTCAAATTAAAACTTGAGCAGGTTTTGTCCTCAGTAAAAGATGCAGAGACAGGACAAAGAGGCTATCTTTTAAGCCATGATTCACTTTTTTTAGAACCATATTCCATAGCGACAGGGCAGTTTGAAAGGGAGATTTCCGGACTACAATCAATGATCGGTGATTCAAAAGACCAGCATGCTGATATAGAAAGGATCCGTGAATTAGGAGTGAAACGTTTAGATGCATTGAACGTCTTGCTTTTTATGGATAGCCGGCCCAGAAATTCGCGACAAAAAGATTATCTGCCAATGCTCATTCGTGGCAAACAATTAATGGACTCTCTCAGGTTTGAAGTAACTAAAATGATGGTTCATCAGGATGAAATTTTGAAACAAAGAATTGATGAGAGAAATAAGGATACAATCATTACTCCACTATATGCATTTATTTTTTTCGTGCTAACATTGGTTGTTCTGATTTCTTCTTTCCTCAGAATTAAACGACAACTCAGAGAACAATTAATACTGAAAAAAGAAGTTGACGAGTCCAAACATTTTCTGGATTCTGTACTCGATACTTCACCAAATAGTATTGTTGTGTATGACGCTATTTATTCTAATGGAAAATTGCAGGATTTCAAGATCATTCATGCAAATAAATATTCGGAAGATCTGAATATTGTTTACTCAAAATTTAAAATCGGAAGAAGTTTGCTTGAGGCAATTCCAAATGCTAAGGAGCTTGGAATTTATAAACATTTCTCTGATGTTCTGATGAGCGGAAAAAATATTGAATTCGATTTTGAGTATGGAGCCAATGGAAGTAAAAAATGGTATAAGGTTTCTCTCAGTAAGCTGAATAATGGAATCACAGCGTCGATGACAGATATTTCAGACATCTTCCGTGCATCTGAAGAACTGGCGAAAGCAAACCGTCAATTGGAACGCAAGAACCGTCAACTTGAACAAAGTAATCAGGAATTAGCTTCGTTCAGTTATGTTGCCAGTCATGACTTGCAGGAGCCTCTTCGTAAAATTCAGGGATTTTCAAACAGGATAATTGAAGTTGAAGCGGAAAAATTTTCTCCTTCTGCAAGAGATTATTTCGAAAGGATTATTTCCGCAGCAAGCAGAATGCAAAATCTCATTGATGCTCTCCTCAATTTCTCGCGAACCAATACTCAGGATCAGATTTTCGAAGTGACAGATCTGAATATAATTCTTAATGAAGTGAAAGTTGCACTCAAAGAAAATATTGAAGACAAGCAAGCTGTATTCACAGCAGATGTTTTGCCAACCATTCCGGTAATTCCCGTACAGATCCATCAACTATTTCTGAATCTGATTGGAAATGCAATCAAGTATAACAAACAAGGAATACCACCCGTTGTAAAAATAAGTGTTGATGTTGTGAAAACTGCATTAGATAATGGTGCTGAACTGGACCCTGCCTTCTCCTATTGGAAAATAAGTTTTGAAGACAATGGAATTGGTTTTGAACAGCAATATGAAAGCAAAATTCTTGAGTTATTTCAGCGCCTCCATGGCCGAACAGAATACAGCGGAACAGGTATTGGATTGGCCATTTGCAAAAAAATTGTGCAAAATCACAATGGAGTACTCAAAGCAATTGGCAAACCGGATATTGGATCGATATTTTCCGTCTATTTTCCATTGATTAACCGATAAAAATCTAACTTACTAATAGATTATAAGATAGTTATAATCCATCGTTTAGATTTTTTAAGTTCTGGAGATTATTGCCCCCACTTTTTAAATTGTCTTCAGCTTGAATCTGTGAATGTTTTTTCAGCAGTTTGTCAATTCTTTTAAAAGCAGATAAATTCAACTGGTTGCCATTTTTATCTACATCTTCTTTTTTAATTGCCTTCATGATAATTGTGTTTCATTTATGACAATACTATTTTTATACCAGTAATAGTTAAAATTATTATTTTTTTTAAACCTTTTAAGAGTTATAAACAGCTATGTTAAAAATTATCATTCAAAGACTTTTTTCTCGGCACAGATATTGAATTTTAACATTAAAAGATGATGTCATGAAAACAAAATCCAACTCATACGATTACAGAAGGCTGAGAATTAACTTTACTTACGATATTGATTTCTGGGCGAGGCATTGGGGAATTTCTGCATCGAGTATCTCCGAAGCAATCATTAAGACAGGCAGTAACGTTTTATCGATGATAAGAAAATATTTAAAGGCCAGTTCGAAATTGCATTCGTGATTTCAATTTTATGGTGATTTTTCTCCCGCAGATTTCGCAGATCTCACAGATTTATCACAGATTTTTAAAAAATATCGCAATAAAAAAACGGGCATGATGTTTTCTTAGTTACAAATACTAATCTTAATTCTAGTTATTATGAAATATAGCAAAGTAAATATAACCAAACTGGAGAGTATTTCTAAGGGCAAAATTCTTGTTGCAAAACCATTTTGGCAAAACGAATTATTTAAAAGATCAGTAGTGTTAATTTTCAGACATGAAAATCAAAAAGTACGAGGGATTATATTAAATAAGGTCTCTTCAATTTCTTTAAACGATGTTGTTCCTGACTTTGGATATAATGCACCTCTTTTCTTTGGCGGCCTTAATGCTGTTGATGGCATTTCTTGTATACATTCTTCAGAAGATGTTCCGGGATCTATCGAACTCGGAAATGGACTTTTCTTCGGTGGCGATTATGAATACATAACAGAAATGAGTGAGTCCGGAATGTTGAGTCTGGAGGACTTCCGGTTTTATGTAGGTCAAATTGAATGGAATGAAGAAAATTTGCTTGAAGAGATCAATGAAGGTAAATGGTGGACAAGCAAGATCAGCTTACCTGAATTTTATAGCAACTCTTGTGACCACTTGTGGAGCGAAAAACTTATCAGGGAAAACCATATGTATGGATTATTTGAAGAATGGCCGGATCCTTCACTAAGTTAGATCAAAGTGGCATATTATTTTCTATCATTTTCACTGCAGTTTAAATCTACAAAATAATCATGAAAAAAGCACCGAAAGAATCCTCTCGCCGCATCAAGGTTAAACTTGATAGCAAAACTATTATCATCATTAACAAAGTCTCTTCGCTGAAAGTATGGCAAGAGCGTTACCCTTACGCACATATAGTTCAATAAAATAATTAAAGTCAAAAAGAATGATACAGTCGATAATAGAATATACAGGATTTTTCGTAACAGCAATTTTTGTTTTAGGAATAGTTGCTTCGATTCTCTTTGCAGTCTGGGATGAGGTACAGTCAACTAAATTTCCAGTTTTGCATTTTCTTAAAAGAAAACCCGGAAATTTGATCAGATTACTTAAACACCAATTTTATTTCCGATATACCCGATTCAAAAGAACACGTGCGTAAAAATATACCCACTATTAAAGGCTGTATTGGGATATTTCAGGGGTATAAAAATCGAAATTAATTTTAAGAATGTGTTCTAATTTCAGTTTGAGCTGATTAAAGTCGTTTGGCTTCGAAAGAAAAACTTCAGCTCCTAAGCGATGAGTTAATTGCACATCTCTTGGATCATTGGAAGTTGTAAAAATTACGATTGGGATCAGGCTTAGTTTAATTTCAGTTTTCAAAACTTTTAAGCATTCAAAGCCATTCATATATGGCATATTCAGATCCAGAAATAAAACATCCGGAAGTTCATTCAACCCTTGTAATATCTTTATCGCATCTTTACCATTCCTGGCTACTGAACACTGAATAGCAGGATCAATTTCTTTTAAGGCATCAGTAAAAAATAGCTGGTCGTCCTCATCATCATCAACAAGGAATATTTTTTTATTTACGATCATTATTTTTTAATCTTCGAGTTGGAGCAAAGGTAAATGTTAAATAGCGAATTACAACTAAAACATTTAATATAGTTGAAAAGTTGGGGTTGGTCTGTCTTTTTAAGTAATTTTCATTAAGTAAAGGGAAAAAGGATGCGTTAGGGGGCTTTCGATAAAGTTGTCCGGCGGTAGGTCTCAAAATTCCATGACTTGAAATATTGTATGGAAGATAAAAGTTCAGGTTTAGATCTCAATAATAGCGATAAAATGAATGAAGATCCTTTGTTTAAAGGTACTTCATTTAACCCATACGTATATTTCTATCGCCGGTATTCTAAATTTCCTCATCGCCATTGGGTGAAGAATATAGACAGGAAAGGTCTCCTCGACAATCTTTCTGTAAAATATGATATTCAGAAAAACAAAGTTCTTGGAACTACCATTCATTCATCACATAGTGACGATGGCGAATCTTCATATGGATCGTATGCTTTAGATGATCATTTGCTGCTCGATTTTCCTTCAGGAGAAGAAGGATTAGAAAACGATGTTCATCTTTATTATTCTGACGAAGTCCCGACGACCAAGGTGGCAGGACTTCTTGAAGAAGTTAAAAACTTTTATCTGCCGGTTAATAAGGAGAATGTTAGTGTCCGGTTACTAATGTTGAATAAAGAGGATGAACTGGAATTTGTTCCAATTGTTCTCAAACGATCTTATACTAATATTGAACTTAACTATAATGATGATTTGTTTCAGTTAAATGAAATGTTAGTTGACAGATTAAACAGAATCAATGATAAGGGTCTGGTTATATTCTATGGAAAAGCAGGGACAGGGAAAACTACTTATATCAGATATCTGGCCGGGGAAATAGATAAACAAAAACTATTTGTACCGGCAAGCTTAAGTAAGAAAATTGGAAATCCGGAATTCCTCGCATTACTAAGAGATTATAAAAATTCAATATTGATAATCGAAGATGCAGATTGGTTATTGAAAAAGAAAAACACAGACGATGACCAGGTATTGGCAAATATATTAACGTTGTCTGATGGGTTGTTGTCTGACTTTTTTCACATTCAGATTATATGCACGTTCAATAACGATATCAGAACCATTGAGCCAACACTGTTGAGAAAAGGAAGACTGATTGCTAAGTACTATTTTAAAGAACTTGAGATAGAAAAAGCTACAAGGTTATGTATGTATCTTGGATATAAGTTTGTTCCTGAAACTGAAATGGTACTTGCAGATATATTTTTCGCAGAAGAAAAGGAATATCAGACACCATATAACAGCAAACGAAATCTGGGTTTCAGATAATACCGGGATTTAATGGATTATTGGATTACCGGGAGTGAAAAGTAGTACCAGTAAGGAAATTCCGGTAATCTATTAAATCCATTATTCCATTATTCCAGATTCCATTAATCCAATAATCCTTTAATCCTAGTCAGGCCTAGTTCCAGTGTTTTGGCACAGTTATTTAATACTTATTCCGAACTCGATTTCATAAATTAGTCGGTGTTCATGTGGGGGCAGTGTAAAATTGAAATTTTGCACTGTCTTTTTTATTTTATGAATTTATTTTTTTATGTGAGAAATTGATTACACACTTTTCTGTGAATATTTTGAATCCTTCACTTTTTTCAATAGAAAATCAATGATTTTACATGGCTTGGAATTTTTAAAGATTTCTAAAAAAAACATGTTATGGAAAACATTCGCCACAGAAGGTTAACATTAAGAGAAAATTTTAATTATTCATTCAAGTACAGTATCATCTATACTTTCATTGCTGTCCTGATTTTTGCGATCGCGCGTATCACAGGACTTTATGTTCGTGAGGAATTGCGGTTCCTTAATTATATATTGTTGTTTCCGGTTGGATATTTCGGTGTAAAATCAGCATATCAGGAACACGGAAATCACCTCAATTATTTCGGAGGATTAATGATTGGGTTTTTGATTGGGCTACTTGGACAAACGTGGTATGCAATTCTGTTTGTTATCTATCTATACCTGGACCCTGTTGTCTTAGCATTTTTGCTAGGACAATTGCCCCAACCATTGCTGTATCCACATCTTGCAATCGGTTTTATTCTGATTTCTGAAGGTCTTGGCGCAAGTGCAATTTTATCACTGGCAATGATGCAGATCTTTAGATTCAAGCCTAAATCGGAAAAAAATATTTCAGTTCCACTTGGGAAATAAAAAGCGAAAGAACGTTTGATGCTTATTGATCAAACGTTCTTTCGAACTTTATAAAAGAATTTATTTATTAGTTACTATAATATCTTCCATATCGTAATTTCCATTCGAAAGTGTCATATCGAAAGATTTTATATTTTGTAAAAATTCTAGAAATGAAATTCGTAATTTAAATTTCTTCACCGGAAGTTTGTCTTTATCATAATTGCTGTCATCTTGTTTTAATTTATCTACTGCATAAATTGTAATTATCGGTTCATCTTTCTTAGCATAAATACGGAAACCCATTGCGTCAAATCTGTCGGGATTGTAATTGGGTATGAGTTTCATGGCAAGCTGATTTAAATCTTCTTTGGAATTGAAATCTAATGACCCTTTGCCTGACATAGAGTGGGCTTTTGTTTCAAATGGAATTTCGTTTTTCATAGTATGCTTTTTTGATTAATAGAATTAAAATTCGTACCAATTCATTTGGCATAATTATTTGTTAATGTAAAGGATAAATCAAGACCCATGAAATCACACGAAAATTTATTGCTTTTGATGGAAGCTCTGGAGTTTGCTTCGTATCGGTTAAAGTTTGAAAAGACTAAAAATGATGAACCATATCTTAATCATTTGATCCAGGTTTGTTCTCTTTTGTCTACTATCGGTGAAGTTAAAGACATTGATATTCTGAGGGCATCAATTCTATATGACTTGGTAGGCAGATCGAATGTAAAGCCGGTTGATATACATTTACGATTCGGTCCACGCACTTATGCTATTGTGAGAAAATTAAATTTAGAAAAAAGTTTTTCTAATAATAAGGAAGTTGTTTTTCAGGAAAGTTACGCAGGATTAAATGAAGCTGCTAATATGGTCAAGCTAGCAGATCTTGTTGCCAATGTTGAAATGATGGTTAGCTGCCCTCCTCCGGGTTGGGACATAGAAAGAAAAAAAATATTTCTGGAGTGGTCAGCTAAAAATATAAATGATCTCAAAGGGACTTGCCCTCAGCTTGAAGAATATTATCATTGTATTTACACAAGTGATGTGGAAGAAGAAATGAAGTATAGTAATGTAAGTAAAATTTCAGCTTAGCCTTTTCAGAACTTCAAGCCATTCTTTTTGGATTCTAACTGAAGTTACAACCCAGTCCACAATTCATCTGCTTATAACGTCGTTAAGGTGGCATAGAACTTTATGATTAAGTTAAATGACATTTTAAAAACTATAGGCGATGAAAGAAAATAAAAAGGATAATAAGCCGGAAAAAGGTGTAACAATTCCTGCCGGAACTGAACAGGAAACCGGACTTACAAGGGGGAAAACTGAAAAGAAACCCGAGCCGGCAATGCCTCCACCAGGCAAGAACAAGGGAGAAGACGATGACTCATTAATATATAAAAATTAAATAATATTTCTAACCTCTAAAAACAACAATGAATATGAAAAATTTAAAAGGATTATTTGTACTAATAGCCTTAGTAATGGTAGGCTCAACTTATGCACAAAAACCTGCAGTTATGGTAAGCGATAAAGCAGGATGGCATAAAATCGGTGAAGTTACTGCGAGCTTTAAATCTGAAAAGGATGAGTTAGTGGTCATGGGTGCTGATATGTTAAAATCAATCAAACTATTTGTTAAAGATGCTCCAATGAATATTTCCGATCTTGATATCTATTATGAAGATGGAAGTCAGGAAGCAGTTGCCTTGAAAAATGAATTCAAAGCCGGTGGAGAAAGCCGGGTGATTGATATTAAATCAACTGTATCAATTAAGAAAATTGTCTTTACATATAAATCTATTGCTAACAGCAAAGATGAAAAAGCAACTGTAGAGTTGTATGGAATGAAATAATTTCAATGTCGGGTTTTCTTAACCCGTTAGTTAATTATTCTATTTGCGGCTATCCGGGATTTCTTCCCAGGTAGCCGTTTTTTTATTCTCACACTCACACTCACACTCACACTCACACTCACACTCACACTCACTCACACACCTACACCTCCATTGAAGCCATTACTTATATTTACCTAAACGATAATCTCTGCTCTACTTCCAGCCACAAAAAAAGCCCTCATTAAAGGGCTTTTTTGGGGAATGTTAAAAATTAAAAATTTAACTGGAAGTGTGTGTAAAAGAAATGGTTCTTCTAATTTTTATTTCTCATGTATTGCAAGGTCACGCAACTTTTTAATTTCGTCGTGATCCATACGTAATGTTGTTTTTTGCGAAGAGATGATTTGCATTACGTCCGTAGGTAATCCAATGCCTGATTTAATAATGTCATCATAAACTTCCTGTGCAGCATCTTCGCCGAATTCACATGAGCTAAGAATTGCTTTACGGTCTTTTCCCGTTAAAGCTGCCTTGAAGTCCATCCACACTCTGAAAACCTTTCCGGATGCAGTAGTGGATTCGTTTGGTTTCCCGCCACGCTTTACAACTTCTGAATTCAATTGGCTCTTGAACATATTGCTCTTCGATGCAAATCTTTCGAAAAGCAACTTCAGGTCTGTTTCATTTGTTTCTTTAGAGGCTCTTTCGTAGCCTTCAATTCGGTCGTTGTTGATCTGAATGAGTTCATTCAGAGAATCGACAATCTTTTCATTTGATTCCATAGTTTTTATCTTTTTTATACTAATTAAAAATTATATGCCTGACTGAAATTAAAGTGGTTGTTCTTTATCAGTCTTTTTTGAAATGTCTTCAATCTGATGAACAAAGTTTGTGACATTCCGGTCGGCATAGGGACCATATGCATCAACTAAGGTTCCCTTTTTACCATCACATGTTTCAATTGCATATAAAATGCTATTGTCTCCAGGATCAGATTGTCCTTCAAATCGGTAAAAATTTAGAATCTTTATCTCTTCCGGTTTGTACAAACGGTTACTGGTTAATGATAGCAGCCCATTTTCCTTTGCTTTAAAGTTCTCTTCAAATCCTTTTCGGACTAATGAATTCACACAATCTACCATGGTATTTAGGTTTGATTCTTCAACCAGATTTTCTGCTCTTTTCATATGGATTTTTATTTTATTAATTAAAAACTCACGCCATAAAATTAAGCGTTCAATAGGCCATTTAGTGGTTATTTGAGGATTTGTTTACCCAAAGCTGACTCATGTTGTGGCGGTGAACCGCTGTTCTCCATACAAAAAGGACTTTGGTATGCAGTTTTAATTACTACTTGAAAAAAACGTTGAACTATGAAAAAGATATTAATTGTTATGATGGCGCTGTGGGGATATAACTCTGCTTATGGTCAAACTACTACTACAACAACTACAACTACTACACCGGCACAGGAAACTACTTCTAATGCTGATTCTGATACAGACTTCAAAAGAGGGTATATAGGAGTTCGCGGATTAATGACTTTCACATCATTAAAAGTTAAAGGTGTTGGTAATGGTGCTGTTGAAACGAGTTATAAAGCCGGTTACGGCGGTGGTGGGGTTCTTGGTGTAAACCTGACAAGGAATTTTGGCTTGCAACTGGAAGTATTGTATTCTTCTTTGAGCCAGACTTATAAAGATGAATCTGGTTTCGAAAGAGAATTCAATGTAAACTATATTAATGTCCCACTTTTATTAATGTTGAATACAGATGTTAGCAAAGGATTGAATTTGAATCTTGCTGTAGGTCCGCAACTTGGTCTGAATACCGGTTCGTCACTTGACAAAATGCCACAAGGTGCAGGAGTTGATAGTGTGAATGCTGTACTGGCAGTTAAATCTGGTGATATTGGTTTCGCTTATGGAGCCGGTCTGGATTTTATGATTGGAGATGCAGTTAAACTTAGTCTCGGTTTCCGCGGCGTTCGTGGACTTGTTGATATAAGTGACGACAGTCAGAATATCACAACCGATGAATATTATGTATTGGATCGCGCAAAAGTAAATACCTATTCAGGATATGCAGGTGTTGCTCTTTGCTTCTGATAAGAGCATGAAGTATTTTGCCAGTCTGTTAATTTTGATAGGATCATTCGTATTGATCTGGTCTGCTTCTGAGATTTTTTTCTCTATGAATAGTGCGGATCGTACAAACCTTCACACAGATAATGCATTTGGTACACCTTGGTCCGGATTATTACTAATTGCCATAGGGGGATCTTTGCTCATTTATATAAATAAAAAAAACGTTGAATAAGTGTTTAATTTAAAATTGTAATAAAAATAAAACTATGAAAAAAATTGCATTGATCAATATGCTTGCCTGGGTAGTATTAGTTGTTACAAGTTGTGATAATCGTCAGGCAGAGGTACAATCACTTACCAACCGTGGTGATTCGTTAGAGGCTATTATTAACGGCCGTGATTCAGCATTAAATGATTTCATTAATTCATTTAATGAAATCGAAGCGAATCTTGCTTCTGTTGCAAAAAAACAAAACGTAATTACTGAGAAAATTGATGGAAGAAATGGAGAACTTAAACAAACTTCCAAAGATCGTATCAATAAAGAAATCGCCGATATCAACTCATTAATGGATGAGAATAGAGCGAAGATTGCTCAACTAAATAAAAAGCTTAAATCATCAGGTGGAAAGATTGCTAAGTTTGAGGAAATGATTCAGACATTAAATGCACAACTTGCTCAGAAAGATGCTGAACTTGTTGTAATGAATGATAAATTAAATTCCCTTAATACTCAGATCGCTGATCTTAATAGTTCACTTGATACACTTAATACAGTTAATGCAGCTCAGGCAGCAGATATTACAAGTAAAGTTACCGCATTGCACACTGCTTACTATATAGTTGGTAAATCAAAAGAGTTGCAGGATGAAAAAGTAATTGACCGTACAGGTGGTTTATTAGGAATTGGTAAAACACCGAAATTAAGTTCTGATTTCGATAATAGTCGTTTTACACAAATTGATTACACAAAGATCACATCTATTCCAATTAATAGTGATGATCCTAAAATAGTAACTACGCACCCAAAAAATTCTTTTACTCTGGAGAAAAAAAGTAATGAGCAGTCGGTATTGACGATCTCGGATCCTGAAAAATTCTGGAGTGCAAGTAAATATCTTGTAGTTGTAGCACAATAAATGTTGGTTTAGTTATTTAAAGCCCTTCCTCTAATAAAGGCAGGGCTTTTTTATGTAATAAGTCTTAGGTTAATCCGGTGTTAATTTTTGGAATACCGACTTGAGGTGACTATCTTGGAAATTATATGATTGAAAAAAGTGTATCAAAGTGGGGTTTAAAAAGAGTTTTCCGGATAACAGGAAAATTCTTGCTCATATTGCTATGCTTTATCATTTCAATTCTACTGATTTCAGTAATTGCTGTACAATTTAAATCGGTACGCCAATTTGCCTTGTCCAAATTATTGAACACTGTTACCTCCAGGACTAATTCGATTATTACTGCCGAGGATCTGCACTTTTATTTTACAGGTAATGTAGATCTCGATGGCCTATTTGTCGGCGATGAAAAATCTGATACTATCATTTCCGCCGGGAATATCTCATTTCGAATTGGATTGATGGAGCTAATAGATGGGAATATTGATTTGCATAATGTCAAGCTTACAGATGCGAATGTGAAGCTGGTAAAAACTGATTCAGTCTTCAACTTTTCATTTATTATTGAAAAGCTTTCTTCTAAAGATGAAGAAATAGATACTATTAAGACTGACAAATCTTCTGTATTTAAAATTGATCAGGTCAGCCTTGAAAAATGCAGGTTCTCATTTAAGGACAATAGTTCCGGAGCTGATATTTCACTCGATCTTTCAGAATTGAAGTTAAAAATCGATTCACTTGATCTTAAAAGTTTGAGATTTAAATTGTCTGAAATGTTAATTGCTGATGCTTCAGCTAACATTATTATGAACCCATCAAATTCTAAAGTCGATACAAGTAATTCCGGGGTTCTGCCAATTTTTCAAATTGGAAAAGTTGATCTGGAAAATTTTACATTTTCAATGTCAAATCACGTAGATAGTCAAAAGGTGTTCTTTAGCACGATCAGATCAGGTATTACTTCTTTGAATATAGATCTCAGTAAAAATAATTTTGAATTGCTATCGCTTAAAAGTGATCACTCCAGAATATTTCTCAGTAATGAAAAGAAACTAGCTAGGGTGCTTGAGGTCACCGATTCAAATAAAGCTGCACTGCATCTGAAAATGGGAAGCGCTATATTTATAGACAATGATGTTCAGATGTCAAATGCCGGATCTCAGAACACTTATAATAAGTTTGACGCCACAAACTTTAAAGTGGGACAGTTAAACGGAACACTTTCGGATTTTATTCTTTCTAACGATTCGATTGGAGTCAATATAAAAAAGCTTTCTGCATTCCTGGATAAAAAGGTTTCTCCAATTCTGTTCAGTGGAAAAGTTGTAAAGAGTGTGAATAATATTTCTGCGTCGGACATTGATTTGCATCATGGAAAAACTGAATTAAAAGGTGATGTTTCTGCTTCATTTTTCCGGAAAAACACAAATAGTAAATTGAAATTGTTGGATTCAAAAATCGACCTAAGGTCTGTTGTGCTAAACCAGAATGATCTGGTTTATTTTGTTCCCGCGGAGTTGGAAAAGAAATATTTTTCTCAACCCTGGCCGGATATTGAAATGAATATTACGGCGAATGGAAATATGGAAAAACTGGCAGTAAACAATTTCCATTTGAAAGCGGGCACCAACACAACTTTGGAAAGTAAGTTTACATTGACAAATATTGAGAATCCTGAATCAATTGGATTTGATATACCAGTCTTTAAACTGGTTACTTCAAGAACCGATCTTGAGATGATTCCTGTTCCCGGACTAATACCTGCTTCAATAAGAGTACCTGAAATGATATCCATCAATACTCAAGGAAAAGGTACTGTGAAAAATTTCAATCTTCATACTGCTTTGGAAACATCTATTGGCAAAGTAGAATTTTCAACTGTGTTGAAAGATAAAAACGTCTACAAGGGTGAAATGGATGTAACAGAATTCAATGTAGGTAAATTGCTCAGGATGGAAGATCAGGTAGGACCGGTTTCAGTGAAACTTAATTTCGACGGATCAGGATTAACCCCTGCAGATATAAAGGCGAATATAAATTTGTTAGCATCATCTTTTCTGTACAATAAATATACTTATCACGATTTATCTGTTGTTGGTAATATTTCCGGTAAATCGTTTCAGGGAATTATTCAGTTGAATGATTCTAATGCTGAACTTAAAATTGATGGCTTAGTTGATCTAAGTGCAGGAAATGAAAAAGTAAAAGCTACAGTGGATATTCTGGGTGTGAATCTTAAGAAGTTGAATTTTGCTAAAGATGACATTCGGTTCTCCTCTAATGCAACCATGGATTTTAATGGATTAAAGTACGATTCACTTTCCGGAAGTATGGCCATTCATAATATTGTAATTGTAAAAAATGAAAATATTTATCGGTTGGATTCATTGTTAGTTGCATCTGTAAATGATAGTCTGGGAAACAGTACAAAAATGGAAAGTGCAATTCTGACTGCTGATTTCAAAGGCGCGTTTTCACCTTTCAAATTGGTTTCGGAAGTCAGAAATATGACAAATAGATATTTCCCTGTTTCAGATACAGTTGTTACCGGAAATAAAAATGATTTTAGTTTCAATATTTACCTCAGAAATCATCCTGTTTTGAAAGATGTATTTCTGCCTGAACTGGAAGAATTCTCAACCATCGAGATGACAGGAAATTTTAATAAGAAGGAAGATGTTTTCAATGCTTCCTTGAAATTACCTTATCTTAAATATGGTGGAATGAAACTTGAAAATTTTGCTCTGGATGTCAAATCAGATTCTGCTGCATTTACCGGTAGTATGGGTTTCAAAGAGGTTTCTAACATGCAATTTAAACTTGATAGTTTGAATTTAAATGTTTTGCTCAAAGACAGCACAATGAAACTTTCAATTTTAAATTTGAAAGGCGAAGAGAAAAAATTGTCTTTTTCTGCAGATGTAATTGCTAAATCTATGGAAGATTATTTATTGTTATTGCCCTCTACCTTTATTCTTAACTCTGAAGAATGGCAAGCTCTGGGGTCTGACAGTATTCATCTTAGAAAAGATTTACCTGTTACAATCAACATGGATATCGCTAAACAAAATGAACATATTCAGATCGAAAGAGACGTTGATGGAAATGGAAAAATTGTATTCAAAGCATTTCAAATTGAAAATTTATTTCAGTTAGTGAGCCGTGATTCTACTCTTCCTTCAGGAGTGTTGGATGGTAACATCATTCTTGCTGACAAATCACTTTCCGGAGTTATGAACCTTAACGATATAAAAGTTAAGGAATATCCTATTGGGAATATATATGTAAAGGCAAATCAGCTTCCTGATGGATTTTCATTTAAGTCAACATTAGGCGGAAACGACAATGATATTGAAATATCAGGTGATGTGAGATCTTCCGGTGAAAATTCTTTACTCAACATTATTGCAGATCTGAAAAGTATTTCAATGAAAAGCGTAGAAGCGATGTCTATGGGCAGTTTGTCTTCTTCTGCCGGAAATATCACCGGAAAGATTGTATTAACGGGCACAACTGCTGCTCCGGAAGTGGAAGGGAAATTGACATTTAATGATGTTGAAACAGTTCCTACTACTATAAATTCCAGATTCAGTGTGCCAAAAAGTTCACTTGAAATCGAAAACAAAAAATTAAAGTTCGACAAATTTGCAATGCGAGATAGTGAAGGGAAAGATCTTATCGTAGATGGTTTCATTGACATGCAAAATATGACAAATCCTGAATTGTCAATAAGCATTTCTTCAGATGAGTTTGAATTGTTCAATTCTCCTAAGGCTCAGAAGAAAATGTTTTATGGTAGATTAATAGCGGATAGCAAAATTGATATTTCGGGAAAATTGAATCAACCATATATCAAAGCAAGATTAGGAGTAAAAAAAGGAACAGATTTTACGTTTGCTATTCCGAAATCCTCTGATCAGTCTGACAGAGGTGGCAGCGAAGTAGTATTCAAGTTGGATCGGTTGAATTCAATTTTAACATCAGGAAATACTGCAGAGATCGACAAGAGTGAATTCAAAAATGTAACTGTTGAATCACTTCTTGAAATTGACAAAGGTGCCGTCTTAAGAATATTACCGGATCCGGATTCAGGTGATTCACTCATTGTTCAAGGTGCGGCTGCTTTGAATTTTGGAATGGACAAGACAGGTAGAATGTCTCTGACCGGAAGTTACGAGCTGGAGGATGGTAGTTATGTCGTATCTCTTGAGAATCTTGTTAAGAAGAGATTTGTTATTCAGCAAGGAAGCCGGATTGACTGGAATGGTGACCCATTGAATGCCGAGGTTGATCTGAAGGCAATGTATGAGGTTCGGACCTCGCCTGCTGATCTACTGGCAAATGAGTTTTCGGCAAATTCAACTTCAAATAATGAATTCAAGGAACGGTTGCCATTTCAAGTCTTTCTTTTTCTGAAAGGCGACTTAAAAGCTCCGGTAATAACTTTTGAAATTCAATTGCCGGCAGGTAGTCGAGGGGCCTTAGGCGGAATGGTAAATGAAAAATTAATTCTGTTGAATAATGATCCGTCTGAACTGAACAAGCAGGTCTTTGCTCTATTAGTGTTGAATCGTTTTATCCAGGAAGATCCTTTGGCAAGTTCAGCCGAAGGTAGTGCTGCTGAAAATGCTGCAAGATCAAGTGTTAGCAGATTTCTGTCTAATCAATTGAATAAACTCAGTTCTCAATATATAAATGGTGTGGAATTAAATTTTGATCTGCAATCATACAATGATTATGCTTCTAATTCCGGTGAAGGAAGAACGGAATTAGCTGTCGGCATCAAGAAAAATATTAATGACAGGATTTCTGTACAAGTTGGTGGTTCTGTTGACGTAGAAGGGACCAGAGCAAAGGAAAATTCCCTTGCAGACTGGACCGGTGATTTTACAGTTGAATATAAATTGACAGAAGATGGAGAATACAGATTAAAAGGATTTCGTCGAAATCAATATGAAGGCCTGGTTGAAGGTCAGCTTGTAGAGACCGGTGTCGGTTTATTGTTTGTAAAAGACTTTGATCTTTGGAAAGATCTGTTTAAAAAAAATCCAGTAAAAGAAAAGAATTATGAATCGCCGGAAAGCAAATAAGTTTTTAATATTTCTTGTTTCGGTTAATTTATTTTTAATCGGTTGCAGTGGTACAAGGAATTTGCCGGAAGGACAGGTGTTGTATACCGGAGCGGAAGTAATAATTATATCGCCCAATAAGATTGAAAAGCAAGCCAGGTTAGAATCTGAAGTGATAAAAAATATCAGACCGGAACATAATAAAAAGTTTTTAGGCAACAGGCCCAGGGTATGGATCTACAATGGCATTACCGACACCGTTGGAAAAAAGTTTAAGACCTGGCTGAAAACGAAAATAGGAGCGAAGCCTGTAACAATGGATGATGTGGATGTTGCTGCTAATGTTTCAAGAATGGGAGATCAGCTTTTTAATAATGGTTTCTTTGATAACACCGTTACCTCAAGAGTCATTGAATCCAAAAGAACAGCATCCGTTGAATATACATTGAATCTGAATTCTCCTTTCGTTGTGTCTGATGTAGCTGTTCGTGATAGTAATATTCTTCCTGTTACAGCACTGAAGGAAATTGTTGCCGGCTCTAAACTAACCGGGCAACCATACATGCTCGTAAATATTCGAACTGAACTTCGGAGAATTGAAGATGAAATGCGAAACCGTGGATATTATTATTTTGTGAAGGAGAATGTATACTTCACTGCCGATACAAATAGAACTGAACGTACTGTTAAACTTGAATTGTTGCTGAAGGATGGTTTGACGGACGAATTAAAAACTTTTAAAATAGGAGACATAAAGGTCAATACAGATTATGAATTAGGAAAGACCGATTCTGTTGTATCTTATCCTGATAGTACAAGACGAGCAAGGTTTACAGCAAATAGCTCAGTAAGACCGAGAGTTATTTCAAGATCAATCTTTCTGAAAAAAGGTGAAACCTATTCGCGGCAGAATCATGATATGACAATTAGCAGATTGATGGGAATGGGGACATATCAATTTGTAAAAATCAGATATATTCCCGTTGACTCCGGTGACACTTCTTACTTAAATGTAATAATTGAGTTAACGCCCGGGAGAAGAAAATCAATTCAGAGTGAGTTAGACGCTATTTCTAAATCGAATGATTTTGTAGGCCCTGCTCTGAGTTTTTCGTTTTTAAACAGAAATGCTTTCAATGGAGCAGAAGCATTGAAGATCAGTTTGAAGAGTTCGTTAGAAACACAGTTCAAAGGAAATGGTGAAAATGTATTTGGCTATGAATTCAATCCACAGATCGAGCTGAAATTTCCAAGACTCATAACGGGAATTAAGATTCCAATAGTCAGAGGATATTACATTCCTAAAACTGTTATTTCCTTCAACTATAATTTCCTGAAGAGAGTAGGCTTTTATAATTTGAATTCGTTTCAGTTTACTTATGGTTATCAATGGAGAATGAATCTGCGGATCTCGCATGAATTGAATCCTGTTTCTGTAAATTATTTTTCTGTTGCCAAGCGAACGGATGAATTCAATTTGCTTATAAATGACAATTTGTTTTTGAAGCGGACATTTGAGAATCAATTTATACCCGCATTGTTTTATTCATTTACTTTTAATGAGCATGTTATTCCGGCACAAAAAAATCAATTTTATCTCAGATTTACATCAGAGTTTGCCGGAAATTTGTTTTCATTGATTAATAAATCTCTTTTGGGGAAAGAGCGTGTGAATGGTGAACCGTTTACTGCAGCCGGCGTGCCTTATTCTCAATTTACAAGATTTACCGTGGACATGAATAATTACTTTAATCTTTCCAGTAAGGATCAGGTCATTTTACGTCTCTATTCAGGTTTTGGTATTCCTTATGGAAATTCTTCCTCGCTACCGTATGTCCGGCAATTTTTTAGTGGCGGACCTTCAAGCATCAGAGCATTTAGAATTAATGCACTTGGCCCAGGTGCCACTCCGCCTGATACTATCAAATATTCAATCTTAAGAAGTGGAGGTGACTTTAAACTTGAGACAAACTTTGAATATCGTTTCCCAATTTACAAGATCGTTAAGGGCGCTGTTTTTGTTGATGCGGGAAATATTTGGGTCTTTCATGATCCGGCAACAAGAGAAGTATTTAAATTGAAAAAAGTCCTTTCTGAATTCGCAGTAGGAACCGGTTTTGGAATTCGCTTCGACGCTTCATTCTTTATTCTTCGTTTTGACCTGGCAATACCGCTGCGTAAGCCATGGTTGGTTGAAGGTGACCGCTGGACTGTAAATAGTATTAAACTGGGTTCAGGGCCGTGGAGAGGCGATAATTTACTGTTTAACATAGCTATTGGGTATCCATTTTAATTTGGCATAGTTTTTTTAAATTATTCTGAAAAACACACTATGAAAAACCTGAGTATAATAGTTTTATTATCTGTAATGTTCTTTTCTTGCTCTGATACCGGCAAAAATAATGAGCAAGCCGAAAGTGATAAGCAAGAAGCAGAAAATAGAAATGATGCAAAATTCTCAAAAGATGCTGAGGATGATGCTCAATTTGTTGTTGATGCAGCAAATATGAATTTAATTGAGATGTCACTTGGCTCAATAGCATCCAGATCAGGTACTATTAAAGAAGTAAAAGAACTAGGAAATGTAATGAATACAACTCATCGCAATTCCTATGACGAACTAGCAGAGTATGCAAGAAAAAACACCATTTCAATTCCTTCTACAATTGGAGAGCCTGCGTCTAAAGATTCAGCAGATTTCGCTATGTCGAAAGGTAATGATTTTAATGAAAAATATGTAAACAAAATGGTTTCTACTCATAAAGATGCTATCGATCTCTATGAAAAAGGAGCAAATAATTGTAAAGATCCTGAACTTGTTGCATGGATAAATTCACAATTGCCTGAACTCAGGAAGCATCTTGATGTTGCAATGGATACCCAAAATAAGATTGCAAAAAAATAAAGGTTATATACAATTTTGATTAAATCCGGGCCGTAACCCGGATTTTTGCGTTAATAAATATTTAACATTAGTCCTTTTGAAATTTTAGTTAACAGGCATGTTAATTTATTTTCCAAGTGTAAACTTAATTTTAAACCTTATATATAATGGAAACGAAAAAATCAAATGTAACAACTTCCAAAAAGTTGTCTGGAGCTTCTAGTGTAAATATGAAAGCAAATCACTTTCATAAATTATTTCTTGATGAATTGAAAGATATTTATTGGGCAGAAAAACACTTAACTAAGAATCTGCCGAAGCTTGCTAAAGGTGTTACGACAGAAGACTTAGAAGAAGCATTCAATAATCACCTGGAAGAAACTAACGAGCAAGTAGTAAAGCTTGAACGGATTTTCGAAATACTTGGTGAAAAAGCAGTCGCAAAAAAATGTGATGCAATGGAAGGATTGGTTGAAGAAGCAATGGGTATTTTAGAAGACACTGAAAAAAATACCTGGACACGCGATGCCGCACTTATTTCAGCCGCTCAGAAAATTGAACACTATGAAATAGCATCTTATGGAATACTTGCAGAATTTGCACGTACAATGGGTCATACCGAGGTTGTTTCAATTCTTGAAGAAATTCTTGAAGAAGAAAAAAATGCAAATGATACTTTAAATGGACTTGCAATTGAAGGTATCAATGAAGAAGCATTTAATGAGTGGAATGAAGAAGGTGCGGAAGAAGAAGAGGAAACAGAAGAAAAATAATTTTAATTGTTAAAAAATGTGTGAAAGTGTTTTTAAATGTTAAAGTCAAAAAAATATTGAATCACATTTGTTAACAGGCATAAAAATTTCTTAATAGATTATGGAAGTTCTGAATACCAAAGAATTTTCAGAAATGCGGAAGCTGAAAAGCATAGAATAGAGTAGGCGATAAAATCTTTTAAATTTAATTGTTATGGCAGATCAAAAAAATCAAAATCAAGGTTCTCAAAAAGGAAATACAGAGCAAGATCGTTCTCAGAACCAGGGTCAGAAAGCAGGTACTACACCAACTTCTACTTCTGAATCAAACAGAAAGCGTGAAGAAGAATCAAAAGGTGGAACTACCGGTTCTCGCAGAGACCAGAATGAAAATACTGAGCGTCGTTCTTCTACTTCTATGGAAGAAGAAAATGATATCACTATGGAAAATGATCGTAACGAAGAATCAGAAAAAGGTTCAGGTAAAACAAGATCTGATTCTCCAAGTGGACGTTCAAAAGATTCAAACAATATTGTATAAGGTTGTTGAATTCAGATTCATTTATTGTTAGTTTTAGTATTAGTTAACATAAAATTCCGGGTAGTTTATTTCTTACCCGGAATTTTTATTTGTTGCCATTAAAATTTCTGCGTAGTAATTTAATTTTTATGATGGCATCTCTCCTAGCTCACGTTTGAATGTAGTTTTTAAAATCGATACCAGTTCAGATAGTTTATGCGGTTTTGTAATGTAAGCGCTTGCACCATTCATTAATGCTTCTGAATGAAATCTTGGATCTGAAGATGTCGAATAGATTATTATTGGTGTCTGGCTAATGAATTCAATTTTTTTAATTTCAATCAGGCACTGAATGCCAGTCATCATTGGCATATTGAGGTCAAGGAAAATAATATCAGGTCGATAAATTTTAGCTTTTAAACTATTGATTGCATCGATTGCATTTGAATGAAAATAGCATTCTATGTTATTTCCTGTTTCTGTGACAGCGATTTGAAAAATTTCGCGATCATCCTGATCATCATCTACTAAAAGACATTTTTTAATTTGTGTATTCAAAATTGTTTGTTTAAGTTAGAGATTAGTGGACATATTTATCCACCCCGAGTTTATTTTCTAAGTAACTTTATGATTATATTGATTGATTAGGAGACTAAAATACTCCCGGTAGATTTTGGTTGGTAGATGTAAAATGAAAGTATTTTCATGTCGAATTGTTTAATATAAAGAATAAAATTATCTGCCATATAATTAATCAAAAAATTTGATTAAAAAGACAAAATATGCTGGGGAAATAAATTCACAGAAACAAAACTTAAACAATGTTGTCGGAACTATGAAGAATGATATTAATTTTCTGATGGATTCGCAATAATGTTTCCTGATTTAACAGGATTTTGTGTTTCAAATGGAATTGAGATTATGAAGGTTGTTCCTTCATTCTCTTTACTGCGAACAGAAATATATCCCT
Organism: Bacteroidota bacterium; assembly: GCA_016711505.1. Taxonomy (NCBI): domain Bacteria; kingdom Pseudomonadati; phylum Bacteroidota; species Bacteroidota bacterium. The sequence goes on from JADJSV010000007.1 coordinate 78,059, forward strand.
TATGTGTTTCTACTATTTTTTTACATAAAGCCAATCCGATTCCATTTCCTTCGGTATTATTTTGATGAAGACGGGTAAACATTTTGAAGATCTGATCGGAATATTTCTGGTCGAAACCAATTCCATTGTCTTCAACATAAATTCTATAGTATTTCTTATCTGATGAACCTTCTTCAAACTCGCTGTAAATCTTTATCTGGTGTTGCACATCATCTCGCCGGTATTTGATTGCATTATTTAATAGGTTTTGAAATAATGTAGACATCAAAAGTTGATTTGAATAAATAGTGGGAAGTTTCCCTGTAATTATATTTATTGACACATTTGAATGTTCAGCATTTATTTCTGTAAGAATATCTGTCAGCAATGAGTTCAGGTCAACTTCAACATAATTTTCCATATTATTAGCGATCTTGGAAAAGGTTAGAATGTCTTGAATCAGATTCTGCATTTTTTCTGCCGAGTATTCTATCCTTTTTAGATATTTGGCTGCATCAACATCGAGTTTTTCTGAATAGTTAGTATTTAAACGATCAGCAAAGGTCCGGATTTTTCGCAAAGGTTCCTGTAAATCATGGGAAGCCATAAAAGCAAAACGATCAAGCTCTTTATTTGCAGTTTCCAGTTTCTCTATATATTGTAAAAGTTGTAAATTCAATCCTTGAATCTTTTCCTCCGATAATTTTCTTTCATTGATTTCAGATTCAAGATTCTTTGTAATTGCAATCATCTTTTGCTCCTGTGAAACCAGCTGCTGATTTTTTTTATAAAGTTCAATGAAGACTTTGACTTTGGCCCGTAGGTATTCAGGGTTAATTGGTTTATAAATGTAATCAACAGCACCAACTTTGTATCCTTTGAAAATGTTTTCTTCGTTATAGTCGTGTGCCGTTATGAAAATAATCGGAATGTTTTTCAATTTCTGCCTTTCGTAAATTAATGAAGCGGTTTCAAAACCACTCATTTCAGGCATTTTGACATCCATCAATATCAATGCGAAATCAAATTCGGATAACAGAATCTTCAAAGCATTTCTTCCTGAGGTGGCTTTAATGATATCATAGTTATCTTTTCAAGAATGCTTTCAATTGACAATAAATTGTCTGCTCTGTCGTCTACTACCAGGATCTTCGTCATTTATTGATATTAAGGAAGCTTTAATTGTTATTTATTTATAAAACCATACCCGCATTAACGATAGAAGCTGGTCTATCTTTAATGGCTTTGTTATGTAATCTGAAGCTCCGGCATCGATACATTTCTGACGGTCTCCTTTCATGGCTTTAGCAGTAACGGCTATAATCGGAAGCAAGTTATTTTTGTGTTCTCTCCTGATTTTTTGAGTCGTTTCATAGCCGTCCATTTCCGGCATCATAATATCCATAAGGACCATTTCAATACCCGGGTTTTCTGAAAGAATATTTATTGCTTCTTGTCCACTCTCTGCTGTAATGACATTTATCTTGTATCTCTCGAAAACAGTTGTTAATGCAAATAGATTTCTTACATCATCATCTACAACAAGAATATTTTTATTGTTAAGTATATCGTCTTTCTTGCGCAGGTTTTCAATGATCTTCATTTTTTCAGGAGCAAGATGCTTAACATTGATGTGCAATTGCAGTACCGTTTCATCTAGCAAATGTTCGAGTGAATTCACTCCTTTTAAGATAATTGAATTCGTTACGCGATTCAACAGACTTAATTCATTTTTATTGAAGTCTTTTGCGGAGTAAACAATTACTGAAGTAAGTGCATCTTTTAATGTACTTACCTTGTTTATCATTTCTTCACCTTTTATATCCGGCAATGTGTAATCCAGAATAATACAATCGAAATTTTTCATAGAAATTTGCTTCAATGCTTTCTTGCCGTTATTAACGATTGTAACATTTATAAGATCATCTTTAAGGATCTTTGCAATCTGTGATGATTCAATATCATTATCTTCAACAATGAGTACGTTTTTAATAGTGGCTTGATGATATTTTACAATATCGTTCACTAATGCATTTAACTTATCGTTGTCAAGTGGCTTTAATAAAAAGTTTCGTGCACCACGTTTTAATGCAAGTACCCGATTCTCTTCTCCCGAAACTAAATGAATGGGGATATGCCTGTAGTTGATATCATTTCTTAACAAATCCAGAACTTTCCAGCCACTGGTATCAGGAAGTTTCACGTCCAGTGTAATTGCAATAGGTGAGTACTTGTTAATAAAATCAAATACTTCAATATAGCTGATGGCAATTATACCTTTCATTTTATGCTGATGGATCTTTTCAAGAAGAATTTTTCCAAATCTCAGGTCATCTTCAACAATCAGAACAACGAGGTCATGTGGCTGAATATTGTTTCTGTCATCGCCACTGTCATTGATCATTTCATTTACTATACTCATGTTGCTCTCAATTCCCTGTCCGGTGATCCGCATGGAGTTAAGCAGGTTGTCAATGTTCTGATTACTGTTTTGAAGATCCTCGTAAACTTTTAAATTTTCAGTTTGCTTGGACACAATTCCGGAAACATTTTCGGCCGGTAAAAACAAGGTGAACGTACTTCCTCTTCCGGATTCGCTTTCAAGTTCAATTGATCCGCCAAGAAGTTCCGCAAGACCACGACTGATAGACAATCCTAATCCTGTTCCACCATATTTCCGACTTGTAGATCCTTCTGCCTGCTGGAATGCTTCAAAAATGATATTTTGTTTTTCCATAGGAATGCCAATTCCTGTATCTGAAATAGCAAAAGCAACAACCGATTTAGCATTGTCAAGAGTTGGATTAATTCCTGGTTTCCAGTTTTTGTTTGCTTTGTATATTTTCAGTTTAACTTCACCTTTTTCAGTGAATTTAAATGAATTGGACAACAGATTTTTCAGGATCTGGTTCAAACGTTGAAGATCTGTTTCCAGATTGGCAGGTAGATCTGTATCTGTTTCTATATTAAAGAAAAGATGACGGGCTTCAGAGATCGGTTTAAATGTTGTTTCAACGAACGTTGCGATCTCATTAAATTTAACAGGTGAAATATTAGCTGTAATAAATCCGGATTCAATTTTTGAGAGATCAAGAATATCATTGATCAACTGAATCAAATCGTCACCACAACTGTGGATAGTTTTTGCATAACGCATCTGTTTGTCGTTGAGGTTGCCTTCTGCATTTTCATAGAGCTGTTGAGCGAGAATCAATAAGCTGTTCAGAGGTGTTCTCAATTCATGTGACATGTTAGCAAGGAACTCTGACTTATACTTTGATGTCAATGTTAATTGCTCTGCTTTTTCTTCAAGAGATTTTCTGGCTTCTTCAACTTCTTTATTTTTCGCTTCAACTTCATCTTTTTGTTTTACAAGGAGCAATGCTTTATCCTGTAATTCGTCATTTGTTCGTCTCAACTCTTCCTGCTGAACTTTTAATTCTCCGGCAAGTGATTGTGATTGCGCTAATAATTCTTCAGTTCTTGTATTTGTTTCAATTGTGTTCAATACAATTCCAATACTTTCTGTTAGCTGATCAAGTAATTCAAGATGTGTTCTGCTGAATCTGTCAAGCGTTGCAAGTTCAATTACCGCTTTTACATTGTTTTCAAATAGCACCGGTAGAATTATAAGATTGGTAGGCCTTGCTCTTCCTAAACCGGAACTGATCTTTATATAGTCTTGCGGTACATTGGAAAGTGTGATCCTTTCTTTCTCTAATGCACATTGACCAACCAATCCTTCTCCTATTGCAAATTCTTTTAGTAAACTCTTTTTATCCTTATAACCATAAGCAGATGATAATTTTAGTTTCGGACCTTCTGAATCTTCTGAAAGAATATAAAAAGCTCCGTAATGTGCAGTTACAACCTGTGCTAATTCGGAAAGAATCCGTTTTGTTACTGAGTTCAGGTCCCGCTGACCTTGTAACATCTGAGTGAATTTGGCAAGATTTGATTTCAGCCAATCCTGATCATGGTTTCGCAGAGTAGTTTCTTTTAAGTTAGCGATCATCTGATTGATCGTATCCTTCAAAGCTTCTACTTCACCTTTTGCTTCTACGTTTATTGTTCTTGTCAAATCACCTTTGGTCACGGCAGAAGCAACTTCAGAAATCGATCTAACCTGAGTTGTTAAATTTTCTGCTAACTGATTAACGTTTTCTGTTAAGTTTTTCCAGATCCCGGATGCTCCTGGAACATTTGCCTGTCCACCTAACTTTCCTTCAACCCCAACCTCACGCGCAACAGTTGTTACCTGATCGGCAAAGACGGCAAGTGTTTCAATCATCTCATTGATCGTATCGGTAAGCTGAGCAACCTCACCTTTTGCATTAATTGAAAGTTTCTGACGAAGATTTCCTGTTGCTACCGATGTTACAACTTTAGCAATACCTCGCACCTGACTCGTTAAATTAGATGCCATCATATTCACGGAATCGGTAAGATCTTTCCATGTACCTGCAACACCTTTTACTTCAGCTTGGCCTCCAAGTTTTCCTTCTGTACCTACCTCTCTGGCAACACGGGTAACTTCAAAAGCAAAACTATTCAACTGTTCAACCATAGTATTGATCGTATTCTTCAAGTCAAGGATCTCACCTTTTACATCAATGGCAACTGTTTTTGAAAGGTCACCGCTGGCAACTGCTTTTGTTACCTGTGCAATATTTCTTACTTGTGCTGTCAGATTTCCTGTCATTTGATTCACGGAATCCGTAAGATCTTTCCATGTACCGGCAACTCCCGGAACAAAGGCTTGTCCGCCAAGTTTTCCATCAGTTCCAACTTCTCTTGCTACACGTGTTACCTCAGATGCAAAGGCCCGGAGCTGATCCACCATCGTATTGAGCGTTTCCTTTAACTGAAGGATCTCTCCACGAACGTCAACAGTAATTTTTTTAGACATATCACCATTGGCAACAGAGATTGCTACCTCTGCAATATTTCTTACCTGTGCAGTAAGATTTCCGGCCATCTGATTTACAGAATCAGTAAGATCTTTCCATGTTCCTGCTACTCCCGGTACTGATGCTTGTCCGCCAAGTTTTCCATCGGTACCAACTTCTCTTGCAACACGTGTTACTTCAGATGCAAATCCCCGTAACTGATCTACCATTGTATTGATCGTATTCTTTAACTCGAGAATTTCACCTTGTACATTTACTCCGATCTTTCTTGACAAGTCACCATTTGCAACTGCAGTTGTTACCTCTGCAATATTCCGGACCTGTGAAGTGAGGTTACTCGCCATTTTATTAACAGAGTCGGTAAGGTCTTTCCATGTACCACCAACACCGGGTACATCGGCTTGTCCACCTAGTTTTCCTTCAGATCCAACTTCACGTGCTACACGTGTTACTTCACTTCCAAAGGAATTCAACTGATCCACCATTGTATTGATGGTGTTCTTTAACTCCAGGATCTCACCTTTAACATCCACTGTGATCTTACGTGAGAGATCACCTTTGGCAACGGCAGTAGTTACCTCTGCAATATTCCGTACTTGTGATGTAAGATTACTTGCCATCTGATTAACAGAATCTGTAAGATCTTTCCATACTCCTCCAACAACTTCCACAGTTGCTTGTCCTCCGAGTTTTCCTTCTGATCCAACTTCCCTTGCCACACGTGTAACTTCTGAGGCAAATCCACGCAATTGATCTACCATCGTATTAATTGTATTTTTCAATTCAAGGATCTCACCTTTTACATCGACACCAATTTTTCTTGAAAGGTCACCGTTTGCAACTGCAGTTGTTACCTCGGCAATATTCCGTACCTGACCTGTCAGATTAGAGGCCATCTGATTTACGGAGTCAGTGAGATCTTTCCATGTACCACCAACCCCACTTACCTCAGCCTGTCCACCAAGTTTTCCTTCTGTACCTACTTCAAGAGCCACACGTGTTACTTCGGATGCAAATGAGTTCAACTGATCAACCATGGTGTTGATGGTTCTCTTTAGCTCAAGGATTTCACCTTTTACATCTACAGTAATTTTTCTGGATAAGTCTCCTTTAGCAACGGCAGTTGTTACCTCTGCAATATTTCTTACCTGTCCTGTAAGATTACTTGCCATCTGATTAACCGAATCAGTGAGGTCTTTCCATACACCACCAACACCAACAACTGTTGCTTGTCCTCCGAGTTTTCCTTCTGAACCAACTTCCTTTGCAACACGTGTTACTTCTGATGCAAAAGAATTCAATTGATCAACCATTGTGTTGATCGTATTTTTTAATTCAAGAATTTCTCCCCGGACATCCACAGTAATTTTTTTCGACAGATCCCCTTTTGCAAGTCCTGTTGTTACCTCTGCAATATTCCGAACTTGTCCGGTCAGGTTACTCGCCATTTGGTTCACAGAGTCGGTAAGATCTTTCCATACACCACCGACACCTTGCACAGCTGCTTGTCCACCAAGTTTTCCTTCTGAACCAACTTCTCTTGCAACACGCGTTACTTCTGATCCGAACGAGTTCAATTGATCAACCATTGTATTGATTGTGTTTTTCAACTCGAGGATCTCTCCACGAACATCAACGGTGATTTTCTTTGAAAGGTCACCTTTGGCAACTGCTGTTGTTACTTCAGCAATATTTCGCACCTGACCTGTAAGATTGCTCGCCATCTGATTCACAGAATCAGTCAGATCTTTCCATACACCACCAACTCCTTTAACACGTGCTTGTCCTCCAAGTTTTCCTTCTGAACCTACTTCACGGGCAACACGTGTTACCTCAGCAGAGAATGAATTCATTTGATCCACCATCGTATTGATGGTGATCTTTAGTTCAAGAATCTCTCCTTTCACATCAACGGTTATCTGGCGTGAAAGATCTCCTTTAGCAACTGCTGTTGTTACTTCAGCAATGTTCCGGACCTGTCCTGTAAGGTTACTTGCCATTTGATTTACAGAATCGGTAAGATCTTTCCATGTACCGGCAACACCTTTTACTTGTGCCTGTCCTCCGAGTTTACCTTCTGTACCTACTTCCAATGCAACACGCGTAACTTCTGATGAAAATGAGTTCAGCTGATCCACCATGGTATTGATGGTGTTTTTTAATTCAAGGATCTCGCCCTTTACATCTACTGTGATCTTTCTTGACAAATCACCTTTTGCCACAGCAGTTGTTACTTCGGCAATATTTCTTACTTGTGCAGTAAGGTTACTTCCCATTTGATTCACAGAATCAGTAAGATCTTTCCATACACCTGCAACACCTTTAACTTTGGCTTGTCCCCCTAACTTTCCCTCTGAACCAACTTCTCTTGCCACACGGGTTACTTCCATGGAAAACAAATTCAATTGCTTTACCATGTCATTTACTTCTTTAGAGATCCGTGCAAACTCTCCTTGCAAAACGTGATCACCGATTTCCAGTGGCATCTGTTGTGTCAGATTTCCTTAGCTACTGAACCGATCACATGGGCAATTTCAATTGTGGGATCCACAAGATCTGATATAAGCAGATTCAGTGAATCAACTCCTACCCGCCATGAGCCTTTTGCTTCCGGAAGATCAATTCGCTGTGTAAGTTTTCCTTGTTTCCCAATTGTATTTCTTGCTATTGTAAACTCTTGCATCATTTTATCGTTCAGAGAAATGATGTCGTTCATTGTATCACAGATTTTCCCATTGATACCATACTGATCAATTGGCATCCTTACATTAAAATTTCCATTCTTGATCTCAAGAAGTACGTTCAGTAATTCCTTACTCGAGAGTGTATCCGATTCATTGTGGACAAAGCTTATCTGATCAATTTCAGATTTTAATTTGCTTTTGTTTTTTACCCGGGGTGCATCTTCTATGATGCTAAGTTGATTTTCAGACTGACCATTTGGTACAGAATCTGAACTTTTACCATTTGATTTTTTAGTGCTCATGGGGTTGTGATTGAGAAGTTCCTGCTAGAAGAATTAATTCTCTGAATGATAGTATTTCCTATAAAGAAAGTAGTTGATTTATTTAATTCAAAACGAAAGACAGGAGTAAATTAAAAATTGTATAAATAATTTCTCAAAAACTAAAAATAATTTTAAAAATTGAATTGGCTCAATTTTTGGGCGAACTAAAAAACCGCAAAAAATCAGGATTGACAATTCCACCACTGAAATGTCAATCCTGAATAATAAATGGGAAAAACTAAATTAAGAGATTCGATTTATATGAATATCCATTTTCTCTTCGTCGTATTTTAATTTGAAATATTTCTGACGAATTTCTAAAATTTTTTCTTCCAGAAAGTTTATCCTGCGAGTTTGATTGATAATCAATTTATTTTTTTCATCCAGGACATCTTTCAGATCTTTGTCTGCTAATTTTTTCATTGGATTATCGTTTATAAATGGATTAGTTGATTTCGTTAAAGGAGAATGATAAGAATGATGATGATCACTAACAAAGTAGCTGAAATGTATACACCCCCACCAAGTTCTTTCAATTCTTTCTTAATTCCTGTCACTTCTTTTTTTAATTGTGATCTCTCTTCTCTGTTTAATTCCTTTTTATTCAAAGAAGCAATTTCATGGATTCTGCTTATCAGCGCTTCTGCGTGAGCTTTTTCTGTTTTAGCGGATTCTCCTGATTTCAAATCAGTGGAACTGCTGATTCCGGATGCAAATGAAAAGCCGGACGAAAGAGTCATCGCTATAATTAGTAGCGTAGCCGACAATTGGGATTTAATTTTTTTTAGATTAAGCATAAGTGGTATTTTTAAATTGTTGGATTTGATTGTTGTGTTATGTTGTTTCCGCCCTGTGCCGGTGTTCCGGGAGTAGATGGTATAGTAGGGCCTGGATTTGGTGGAGGTTCGGGACTAGGATCCTGTTGTGGGATGTGAGTGGGATCAACTTTATCCGGATTGTTTGTATCCGGTGCTATTCGTGTCGGATCCACTTTTGAAGGATCATTCGTACGAGGATCAATTCTCGTAGGATCGTTTTTTGATGGATCATTCGGAACATTTTTTCCCGGGTCCTGATTTTTATTTGTTGTCATAATTGGTTATTTAACTTACTCTGTTTTTTTTAAAAGCAGAATTTCATTTTGTTAATATTCTGATAAGAAAAAATGTATGCCATTTTAATTAAACCTCTTTTTTGCTTTTAAATGAAGATTTATTTTGAACAGAAGGAAGGTGATCAGTTAGTATCAGTTTAGAATAAAATGAATTATAGAATAACAAAATTTCTTTACACTGATTTATTGGATTAATGGATAACCGGGTTTTAGCTGAATTGAGAAAAATTGCGAATTGATCCGGAATGCTGGCATAGAAATTTATTTATTATAGGAAAACTAAATAAAATGGCAGATAATAAAAAACTATTAGGCGCACTTATATTAGGTGCAGCCGCCGGAGCTACTCTAGGAGTTCTGTTTGCTCCCGATAAAGGAAGCAATACACGCAAAAAAATCTCAAGTAAAACTGATGATCTGATCAGTCAACTTTCTTCAAAAATCAAAGAAGGTAAAGAAACACTTTCTGATCTTGAAGCTAAAGCTGAACAAAAAGTTGATAAGATGAAAAGTAAGGCGAGCAATATGATGGGTGAAGAAGAAAACCAAAGCCGTCATACTAAAAATGCACATTCTTAATTTATCTTATCATGATTGAAGAAAATTCAAAACTTGATGTTTTCGTTCAGCGTGTAAAAGAATACGCAGATGAAAGAGTGAAACTCTATATTCTTGATCTCAAGGATAAAGCTGTGACACTCATTTCATCTGCTGCTTTACTGTTGATTTCAGCTATACTTGGAGTATTTTCTCTATTCTTCTTATTCGTTGCTTTGGCAAAATACATCAGTACTTATTACAATCAACCGTCGCTTGGTTATCTGGTAGTCGGATTGTTCTTTGTATTACTGGTTATTCTGGCATTCGTTAACAGAGTAAGCTGGATTCAGACACCTATTTCAAATGCAATCATTAAACAAATTCACGATGACGAAGACTAACATAAGTACTCTGAAAGAACTAAGGGAACAACGGAAGTTGACATCCTTAAGATTGAAATCAGCAGAGGAGAATCTGGCTGAAAGTTTCAGGGATCTTAAAGAAGACTTGAGACCAGTTACTTCGGTGGTAAATACAGTTGCAAACTTGTTTCACAAAGATCAGCAAGAAAATCTTCTAACTAAAGGAGTGGGATTCGCTTTGGATGGAATTCTGAAAAAGGGAATTTTCAGAAATTCGGGTTTAATAACTAAATATGGTTTATCCTTCTTAGCAACTACTCTTGCAAAAAATTATGTTTCAAAGAACTCCGGTTCTATATTGGATTGGGTAGGTTCTATGTTTCACAAAAAAGGTAATAATCATTCATCGAATGGTCGTGCATATGATGCATCAACTGCGCATTCCGACAGAGACATTTATTAATTCATTCAGGGATACTTTATTAAATGGGGCATTTTAGTTAAACGTGTATAACTAATGTCCCATTTTTTTATTTACCTCTCGTTGTGTTTTCCATATTATTTTTAGCAAACATCTCTAAAACAAGCAAATACGATTTAAGACGATTTTTGGAAAGATTATTGGCAATAATTAGGAAAACGAACCACTATGAGCTTTAATCAGAATCAAGTTCAAACCCAGAAGCAAGGGCTGAATACATTTTTGTTACAACAAAAATTGCAGGTGCTGAATTTAATGCATCTGCCAACACTCGCACTCGAGAGTTTTATCAGAAATCAGCTGGAAGAAAATCCTGTTTTAGAAGAAGGTGCTGAAGTAGCAGAAGAAGAAACATTCTCTAATGAAACGGAGAATGATTCAGAAGTTACAGATGATAAAATGAATATGGTTGAGGAATTTTATAACGACGACGATATTCCCGACTATAAAGTTTATCTGAATAACGCCAGTAAGGACGAACCTGTCTTTACTTCAACTGCATCTTTTAGCCAGTCATTTCAGGAGCAACTGAAAGATCAATTGAAAGTTTTACCTATCTCTGATGAAATTCGTTTGTTGGCTGAATATATCATCGACTCGCTTGATTCGGATGGATATCTTCGGACACCACTTGTGGACCTCACAGAAACGTATGGATTTGCTCATGGTAAGTCAGTTGAAGAGTCGCAACTCGAAATTGCACTTACATGCATTCAACAATTAGATCCTCCGGGAGTCGGAGCTCGAACACTGCAGGAATGTTTGTTACTTCAGATAAAACGGAAGGAAAATTCCGGTGAAGCAATGGAGCATGCAAAAATTATTCTGACTGATCATTTTCAAAAATTGCATCACAAGAATTATGACAAGATCATGCGTGAAATGGATATCGACAATGATAAATTGAAACAAGCATTACATTTTATTACTCATCTTTTTCCTAAGCCTGTTTTCGAAGGTGGAAAAGAACTTTCAATGTCGCAATCGATTATTCCGGAATTTGTTGTTTTAGTGGATGAAGACAATATTGAAGTTTCACTGACAAGTAATCCTTCTACGACTATTCATATCAATAAAGATTATACTGAGATTGTAAAATCTGAAACTGCTTCGCGCAGACAAAAAACAGAATTTAATTATTTCAGAAAGAAAGTGGATGAAGCAAAATGGCTCATTCAGGCTTTGCAGCAACGGGAAAACACACTTCTGGAAATTATGCGGGTCATAACAATTCTTCAGAAAGAGTATTTCTTGACCGGTGAAAGAATTACTCTCAAACCAATGATTCTTGAAGATATTTCCAGACTTACAGGGTTTGATGTAAGTACTGTTTCCAGAGTTACGTGTAATAAATATGTACAAACACAATATGGAAACATATTGCTGAAAGATCTTTTCTCTAATTCATTACAAACACCAGATGGATTTGAAGTAAGTACGGAAAAGATAAAGCAGCTAATCATCGACATAATTCAAAAAGAAAAGAAGGATAAACCTCTGACAGATTTTGAAATTGTTAATGTGCTTGCCGAAATGGGATACAAAGTAGCTCGGAGAACAATCGTGAAATATCGCGAAAGTCTGAATCTCCCAAATGCCAGAATGAGAAAAGATTTACTCTAATTGTGTAATAAATACCACAATATATTATATATTTGAGAAATACCCTTCACTTATACCTTAATTTCAGGCCATTTTCCTATCATTTTGGGAAAATATCGTCTAAGCAGGGTTTTTGTTAATTATTTTAAAAAACTAACTACCTATGAGTTCCAAGATATTGATCATTGAGGATGATTATGAAATCAGTCATCTTCTCAAAAAATTTTTCACCCGCTATGGATATGAATCATCGATAGCAAATACGGGAAAAAAGGGAGTAGAATTGTTTAAACAGGAAAAAGCGGATGTTGTTCTTTGCGATTTTCGTTTAGGGGATATCGATGGAATAGCAGTATTAAAACAAATCAAAGAAATTAATCCCAATATTCCGGTTATCATTATTACCGGGTATTCTGATGTTAGAATAGCAGTACAATTAATGAAGCTCGGTGCATTTGATTATGTGACCAAGCCTTTATTCCCGGATGAAATACTATTAACTATTCAAAAAGCATTGGATCCGGATGCTAAGTCAGTTCCTGATAAAAAGTTGCCGGGTACAAATCATACACCGGTGAAAAAATTTGCTTACGGAAAAAGTCCGCAATCAATTGCTTTACTTAAGCAAATTGAATTGGTGGCACCGACAAATTACTCTGTTATCATTTATGGAGAAAGTGGTTCGGGAAAAGAAGCAGTTGCACAAACTATCCATAGTCAATCTGCAAGAGCTGATCAGCCGTTTGTTGCAATGGATTGTGGAGCGATTTCAAAAGAACTTGCCGGTAGTGAACTTTTCGGTCACGAAAAAGGATCTTTTACCGGAGCACTTGTAACTAAGATCGGTCACTTTGAACTTGCGAATGGCGGAACACTTTTCCTTGATGAAGTTGCGAATCTTCCTTATGAAGTTCAGACTTCTTTATTACGGGTTGTTCAGGAAAAAAGAATCAGAAGAATTGGTTCAAATAAAGAAATTAATATCGATGTACGATTGATCATTGCAAGTAATGAAAATCTTGCAGAAGCTTGTCGGAGAGGAAAGTTCAGAGAAGACTTATATCACCGTTTCAATGAATTTCATATTACTGTACCGCCGCTGAGAGAGAAAACAGATGAGATCATGATGTATGCTGATTTCTTTTTAAATCAGTCTAATGAAATTCTCGGAAAAAAAATTCATGGATTCGAAGATGAAGTGAAACAGTTATTCCAGCAATATCCTTGGCATGGGAATCTTCGTGAATTAAAGAACGTCGTTAAACGTGCAGCTTTACTCACTGAGGGCGATATCATAAAAGCTCAATCTGTTCCGATTGAAATTTCTCATCATACCCGTTTGAGTTTCGATGATTCTCCTGTGGTAAGAAATCTTGTTGAAGAAGAACATTCAGCATCTTCAGAAGTTCCAAATCTGAAATCTGCGGCACGTGAAGCAGAGTATGAAACGATCATAAAAGTATTGAAACAAGTTAATTTCAATAAAAGTAAAGCGGCAAAAATTCTGAATATCAATAGAAAAACATTGTATAATAAAATTAAAGATTACGATCTATAGACCCGGAAACTCCTGTTGATGATGAAAAAAATTAAAATATTGGTGGTAGATGATGATGAGGATGATTACGTTTTGTTGAAAAGCTATTTCAATGAAATTGCTACATACGATATCGAATTGGCATGGACTCCAAAGTATAACAATGCACTCAGTGAAATGGTAACAAATAAATATGACTTATATTTTATAGATTATCTGATGGGGCAACATACAGGTCTGGAATTACTTGAGTCTGCAATTTCCGGTGGATGCACGAAGCCAACCATTATTCTTACAGGAAAGGGAAGTTATAAGATTGATGTAAAAGCCATGGAGTTGGGAGCATCTGACTTTATGGTAAAAGCAGAAGTTAATACTGAAAAACTTGAAAGGAGTATTCGCTATACTCTGGAAAGAAGTGATAGCCTCAGAGCATTAACGGAAAGTGAAAACAAATACAGAACCATTTTTGAATCATCGAGAGATATGATCTATATCACAGATGAGAATGGAAAATTTCTGGAAGTGAACGACTCTGTTACCCGGATTTTTGGATATAAGATCTCAGAGATCATGGAAAAATCGGTAGCAGTGCTTTATCAGAATGATGATGATCGCGAAAAACTGCTTTCGGCTATCAAACTAACCGGTTCTATATATAACTATGAAGTTGTATTAAAAGATATTAATAACGATAAAAAGTATTGTCTGATATCTGCTACAATGCAAAACCTGGATAACGGGAAATTTATTATCAGAGGTATAATTCATGATATCACCAGACGGAGAAAAATTGAACGTGATCTGGCTATGGCAGAAAAACTGGCTTTGACCGGGAGAGTTTCCAGAATGCTTGCACATGAGGTTCGTAATCCACTTACTAATATAACTCTTACGGTCGAACAACTCGAGTATGAAGTAGCAAATGCAGAATTCGAATTGTATTTCAGTATGATCCGCAGAAATTGTAACCGTATAAATGATCTTATAAACGAACTGTTACTTTCAACAAGACCACAGGAAGTTGTTAAAGGTAAGTTCAGCATACACAAAATTCTGGATGATGCATTGGCACTTGCTATGGACAGAGCCAAGCTTAAGAATGTAAAAATCACAAGACAATATACCAAAAACCTTTGTGATGTAATGGTTGATGAAGTTAAATTCAGAACAGCCATTTTAAACATACTCATGAATGCAATTGAAGCAGTTCATCCTGAAGGTGGAAATATTCAGGTGCGAACGAACAACAAAGATAACAGATGTATTATTGAAATAATTGATAATGGAATCGGTGTTCCACCTGAAAATATCAGTAAGTTATTCGAACCATATTTCACAGCTAAAGAAGGTGGAGTAGGATTAGGACTTGCAACTACTCATAATATTATCCAATCTCATGAAGGTACTATAGATGTAGAATCGGAAGTTGGAAAAGGAACTAAATTAATAATAGGAATAAATATTTAACCCTGATTAAAATATAAGCTAATGAAAGTGCTGGTAATTGATGATGAATTGCAAATCCTGGAAATGATTTCAAAGATCCTTACAAGGAATGGATATGACGTAACTGCCGTTTCTAATTTAACAGACGCTTCCAGAGAGCTGCAGAAGAAGGGTTGGGATATTATCATTACTGATGTAATGATACCTTATAAGGGTGGTTTTGAACTTGTGGAAGATATAAAATCCAGAAGTCAGACTCCTGTTATAATTATTACCGGAATGAGTGAAGATGTTTTAAAGGCAACAGTTCATAAGGCGGATATGTTATTCCAGAAACCATTCAATGGCGTAGATCTACTGGAAGGTGTAAAGAAGCTGACTCAGGAAAGAGCATTCTGAAATTTCAATTTATAAATTAAGTTTTGAATTTTTTATTTAAATTATCATAGTCGGGTCGTGATCTTGAGTTATGGTTATTGAATTTTCTGAAGCGACCTTATTTTCTTAAAAAAGCGCTTTTTCGATCTGGCACACCTTTTTTATTAAATAGATATTGAGGTATAATATTCTAATTTATTTACTAAAGTCCTTCCCGATATGAAAACTACAATAGCATTACTAGCCGGCTCGATTCTGTCATTTTATGTAATGTCTCAGGATCCCAAAGTGATTCAGAAACAAGAACCAAATCCTAATAGTGAAAAATATTGTTCTGAACTCCGGGACTCCGGTGTAATTGTAATTGTCAGAGGTGGGAAAGAAGTTACTGAAGATATATTATTGGCAAATGGTGTTACATTAAAATTAAATGGTGTCGTTGCAAAAAAAGATGGTACGTCTTTCATTTTGAAAAATGGAGAGTGTATAGATACGCTTGGAAATTTAGTTCAGGCAATGGGTAGCATTAATAAAATTGACCAAAAATAATTAATCAAAAAAAACATCACATGAATTTGTTTCATAATCCAACACTAACTGAACTCAATTCACTTATTGATAGATTTGTGAAAGAGCCGACTCTTACTCACCTGACAGTTGATAATGATGGTGAAGTTTTACTGATCGCTGAAAACGCCGATCTGACATCTAAATTGGATAAGTTTAAATTCTACGTACGTGATCTGCGGATGCAAAAATGTATCCGAACAGGAAGTTTAAAGGATATCAGATTATTAAGAATGTTATATAATCGTCTGATGTATTCCTGGAGAAAGGACCTGAGAGGTAATCTTGTGGATTTGATCATCAATCCATTGAATAACCAGGTTCCCGCCTGATATCCGATTTAGTGCTATTTACACAGGAAATATGAGAGAGAATTTTTGAAACTCTTAGTTTTTTCTTAAATTGGCTAAAGTCTCATTACTCTATGGAATTCCAAAGCCAGATCATAAAATTATTTATAATTGCTCTGCCCATTGCATGTGTTTCCTGGACATGGACACATGAGGAATTATTCAAAGAGGCAAGGGAGTTTCTGAAAAAATTAGCGAATGAAAAACATTCATTGCTGAGACAAAAATTTATGTATGTTTTGTTCTGTGAGTATTGTTTCAGTTTTTATGTTGCTGCAGCTTTT
Source organism: Bacteroidota bacterium (assembly GCA_016711505.1). Classification (NCBI taxonomy): domain Bacteria; kingdom Pseudomonadati; phylum Bacteroidota; species Bacteroidota bacterium. Next base: position 94,619 of record JADJSV010000007.1, read on the forward strand.
CTTTTAATTACAAATTTTCAATTGCTGTTCACTGACTGGCGAGGGTATCTTATTGCTGAACTGGCGTTGGTCTGGATCGCAAATTTATATATGAACATTCATTTTGCTTTAAGAATAGATATCCGGAAAAAAGGAGCAGAAGCTAAGATTGAAGAAAAAACGCTTGGTAATGAAATCGAAAATCATAAATAAAAGAAAGAATAAAAATATTTTTGAGCAATTTGCTTCTGCTGTTACGAAAAAAGCAGGGAGCACAGGAGCTTTTATTCTTGCCTTCACAATTGTAATTGTCTGGATCTTTTCCGGACATTTTTTCGGCTACTCTGATACATGGCAATTGGTGATCAATACGGGAACTACCATTGTGACTTTTTTGATGGTATTTCTTATTCAAAAATCTCAGAATAAGGATTCAATAGCTGTTCACATTAAATTGAATGAACTTGTGGCATCCAACGATAAAGCAAGTAATAGAATGGTCGATGTTGAAGGATTATCTGAAGATGAATTGAGAACCATTTCCAAATATTTCGAGAAACTTGCCGAGCTTACAAGAAACGAATCTGATGTCCATGAATCTCACTCAATTGATGATGCAAGTGATAATCACAATGAGAAGATGAAAGGATCGAAAAGATCCGGAAAATAAATGTGAAACGAATTTTCAATATATCTTTTGTAGCTGCCGGATTTTCCGTTGCATTTCTGATTCTTTTATTTTCCTCAAATAGTTTTGCTCAAAAGAAACCTTCTAAGCGGGTTATTAAAAAAGAAGAGAAAGCTGACTCTTTAAAATTTTATAGATCTCTTGAAAGATTTTCAAAGAAGAAAGGAAAACTCACTTACAAGATATTTAATTCGATTTTTGATCTCGATAAGACTGAGTTTGCCGATACTGCTATTAAAGCACAAGCGACATATAAGCGTTATGCAAACAAGGTAATCCGTAACATAAATATACAAACGCTTGATCCATTCGGATATGATATAAAAGATACAACCATACATCCAAAAAGTTTTGTTCAGAAAGCGGGAAATGCAATTCATAATAAGTCGACACAATTTGCAATCCGAAATCAATTGTTATTTAAAAAGTATGATAAATTAGATCCGATAAAAGTGCGTGAATCGGAACGTCTGTTACGAAAGACCTTATTTGTAAAGGATCTGAAAATTCACGTAAAGAATGTAAAAGGGACTGATAGTGTTGATGTGTATATTCTGGAGCAGGACCTATGGACAATCGTTGGTGGAATTGATGTATTAGGTGAGAAAACTTCTGCAACTTTGGAAGAAAGGAATTTTATTGGCCTTGGACATACTTTCAGGAATCAATTAATTTACTATCCCGGAAACGGAAAAAAATATCTGATGGGAAGTTATCTTGTGCCGTCAATAAAAAATTCATTTGTTTCAACAGCTGTTTATTACAACACAAGTCCGGATACATTTACGAATGGAATTGGTATAAACAGACCATTCTTTTCTCCGCTGACTAAATGGGCAGGTGGAGTCGATTATTTCTTCAGAGGATCAAATGTGGCAACTGATGGCTCTATTGTAGAATCAAATCTCGGATTAAGGTTTAATGATCTTGATATCTGGCTTGGGAGAAGTATTCCTATGACGAGGTCGGAAAATGAAGAAGGTGAAAAAACAAATTTCATTCTAACCGGCAGATATTTTAACCACAATACAACAAAAAGTGCATTAGTAAACATAGACACTATGGGAGTATCAGGTGATTCAAAATTGTACCTGGCAGGGTTCGGTCTGTCACGACGATCCTATTACCGCGATTATTTTATCTATCGTTATGGAATTCCTGAAGATGTTCCTGCAGGGAGTATACTTCAGTTTCTTATAGGTTTTGAAAATGCTCTTGCATCAAATCGATTGTATACAGGAGTAAACGCCGCATTAGGCAATCACTTTGGAAAGTTTGGATATGTTTCGTTAAGTGCAGGATATGGTAATTTCTGGAATCATGGAAATGTTGAGCAGGGAGTTGTCAGCACTTCTATTGGATACTTTTCGAATTTGATTACTATCGGCAATTGGAAGCTCCGGCAGTTTGCAAAAGGAAGTATTATATATGGTGTAAAGAGAAGGGTAGGAGAAGTTGTTGACATAAATGAAGAAAATGGAATAAAGGGATTTGTGGGTGTTATCCCCGATGTAACAAATAAAATTGTTTTTCAACTCCAGTCCCAATTGTATCTTCCGTATAATTTTATCGGATTCCGGTTTGCTCCATTTATTTACTGGAATGTCGGTATGGTTGGTGATGATGTGTCACCATTTATTCAAAACCGTTTTTATCAGGCATTTGGAATAGGATTATTGTTAAAGAATGAGTTGCTTGTCTTTAATACATTTCAGTTTTCAATTGGATTCTATCCTTATATTCCTGGAACAGGATATGATATTCTGAAATTTAATCCCGTTCGGACGTATGATTTCGGTTTTCGTGATTTTGAATTTGCAAAACCTGTTCCAATTTCTTTTCAGTAATCATCCATTGATAATTTCTCCGCCATTCGGATGCATTACCTGACCAGTCATATAAGATGATTCTGAACTTGCAAGAAACAAAAAGCATCCTTCCACTTCTGCAGGTTCACCGGCTCTTTTTAAAGGTACGTCGCTGCCGAAACTACTTACTTCTTTTGCAGTGAAACTGGCAGGAATTAAAGGCGTCCATATAGGCCCGGGTGCAACTGCATTCACTCTGATACCTTTTGGTGCAAGTGATGCTGATAATGATCTGGTAAATGAAACGATTGCTCCTTTGCTTGCTGAATAATCCAACAGGTGTGAACTTCCTCTGTAGGCTGTAACTGAAGTTGTATTAATGATACTACTTCCTTCTTTAAGATGTGGTAATACTGCTTTGCAGAAATAGAACATGGAAAAAACATTTGTTCTGAATGTTTTTTCCAATTGTCCTGATGTTATCTTTTGAATATTATTCTGAGGAATATGCATTCCGGCATTGTTGACCAGAATATCAATTCTACCGAATGTTCTCATTGTTTTTGAAACTACTGCTTTGCAATTGCTTTCTTTCTGAATATCACATTTGACCAAAAGACATTTTGCATTGGTTTCTTCTTCTATAAGTCGCTGCGTTTCCCTGGCATCTTTAGTTTCATTAAGATAAACGATTGCTACATTACATCCATTACGGGCAAAAATTAGTGCAACTGCCTTCCCAATTCCACTGTCTCCCCCTGTGATAATTGCAACTTTTTCATTTAATTTTTTATCCAATACCTGTAAACCAATTCCGTAATCTGGGTTAGGTTTCATTTTCCATTCTATTCCGGGCTGTTGTTTTTGATGTTGGGCGGGCCGTTGGGCTGTATATTTATTTCTTTTCTGCATTTCCTTTATTTTTTATGGGTTAAATCCTTTTTTGGCAATTAATCGATAAATTACAACCTAATTTACCTGATGGTTAATTGTAATTAGAATATTAATCATATTATATAATTGGTGGCATCCTTTTCTAATAAGCATCTTCTATGAATAGTAAAAAAACAGGCATTAAAATTGGATTTTCCGTTGTGCTACTGATAGTAATTGCAATTATTTTTATGCCAATCTTCTTTAAAAAGCAAATAAAAAATTATTTAATTGATCAGTATAACAATTCGCAGTCAGAGTATTTTTTGAAAATCGGAGATCTTAAATCATTTATTTTTGCAGGTAATGTGAAGATGTACGATATCAGTCTTAAGAATATTAATAAGGCTTCTTTTTCTTCTTTGTCTGAACTTAAGGCTAGTTCAGTAAGTATCAGTAACGTTTCGTTTTTTAAATTGATAACCGGAAAAGGTTTTCATGCCGGAAAAGTTGAAGTGGAATCTCCGGATATTATTATGAGCAGAGTAAAAAAATCCGTAACGGAAATTGCAGTAAATGATTCCGGAAAAGGGAAGAAGCCGGATATTTTTCTATCCGAAATAATAATTTCTAACCCAAAATTTTCATACTTCTCAGATCTCAATGATTCGCTGCCACTGATAAAGACTGAACATGGAAATATTTTTATAGGTGATTTTACTCTGAATGATCTTCAACCCGGTGAACAATTCTCGGCTAAAAATCTTTGGGGAGAACTTGAGAATATTAATTATCTGACAGCCGACAGTCTTTATACCATCAGCATTTCAAAACTTAACTTGTCATACTCTGATTCTCTTTTATCGATTGATTCGCTAAAAATAACACCTAACTACAGTAAAAAAATGTTTGGAGAAAAAGCCGGTAAACAAACTGACAGAATTTCTTTACAAGCATATAACCTGAGATCAACTTCTTTCGATGCTAAACATTTTACAGAGATACAAGCTATACGTTCAGGATTGATCTCACTGTCAGCCCTGAATGTAGAAGCTTACCGTGACAAGAATATTGAAAGAAAGATTGAGTATCCTGCTTTCCTTCAACAGGTGATAAGTGATATAAAATTCCCGATTGGGATCAAGAAAATTGAGGTTGAAAAAGGTTCGGTAACATACGAAGAATTGAAAGAAGGGAATGAAAAATCCGGATACATTTCTTTTGATAATATAAAGACAGACATTATAAATATTTCTAATCAATCGTTCGATGATACATTATTTGTAAACTCTACCAGTGCTCTTGGAGGAAAGGGTTCTTTGAAAGTAAAATTATCCTTTCCTATGAAAACCGGCGATAATTCATATCAATGTCATGGAGAACTGAATGGTTTTCCAGTAAAAACTTTGAATACTTTAGTGCCTTTTCTTGCAGGAATTTCTTTTAAGAGTGGAATCATTGATACAATGAAATTTGATTTTAATGCAAAACCTGCGGTTGCATTGGGTACACTTCAGATGAACTATCGCGATCTCCAGATAGAAGCTGTTGATGCGAATAGTGGAAGTAAAAAGGGTACGCAAAAAAAGGTGCTTAGCTTTATCTTAAATAGTTTTGTTATCAAAAGCGATGTGCCATCTGAGCGAAGTAAAAATAATACCAGTAAGCTCTATTATAAAAGAGATCCTCAGAGATTCATCTTCAATAATAGTTTAAAAACAATCATGAGTGGTGCGAAAAGGATCGTTCTGGGGACGAATGATTGACCTGGATTTATTGGATTAATGAATTCCTGGAAAGATGACCTGGATTTAATGGATTATTGGATTACCGGGAAGAATGACCGGGGTTAAATGCTTTTATGATTATCTGGAAAATTGACCTGGATTTAATTTATCAATGGATTTCCTGGATCAATTAAATCCCGGCAATCCATTAATAAATTAAATCCCGGTCATTTTTTATTTTCTTTCTTCTCAGCCTTATCTTTTTTTGACCCAAATACTTTTTCAAGAATATTATCAGGTTTATTTTCATTTTCGTCAATTGATTTAAGATTGATCTGATTATCGATTGCCGGTACCAATGCCTGAATAAAAGCGTTTTTTATTACCTCCCATAGTGCATCTAAGGTATGTGTATCAGGGTTTTTGAAATCACCTTCAATCTCTACCTTTGTAGCTATCTGATCTTTTTTCTGATTCTGAAAAATAAATCCTGTTGTTCCAACAATTCCTTCCCATGCCTTGTGGAAAAAATTATCATTCTTATCGTCCGGTCCCAAAACGTCAAGATCCTTTATTAAAGGTTTTACGTATCCTACAAATTTTCCATCCTTCGCAGCCATTTCTGAATACAAGCCAAAGTTTCCTTTATTGACATCAAATTTTCCGTAAGCTTTGAAAAAATCATTCAGCAATACAAGATTTGTATTTTTAATTTCTGTGTTGACATCAAAAGTAGGTTGGTCTGCAAGAGGATCTAATTTCATCTTAATAGTAAGCTGGCCTTCATAAACATTTGCTTCAACATTTACTGTTGCCGGCAATACTATATTTTTATTCACAACAGTTGAAAGATTTTTAGCAAGCACATGTGTTTGCTGCAATGAAACATCAACAACCGGTTTGCTTGTATTGTCTTTGTATTTCAATTCGCCATTGTGAATTTCAAAGGTATTAATGTTAAGAGGCATAAATTTATCCAGCAGCACTCTGAAATCAGTTGTATCTTTCTTTACATCTTCAAGCTCAGCTTTGTCTTTTGTGAATATTAGTTGAGGTGTGAAGACCTGAAGTTCACCTACAAGTCTGCCCTTGAAGAGCGCACTCCATTCAATTGAGAGGTCAATTTTTCTGGCATTTAAGAAGGGAGTCTGGTCAAAGGTCACGGAATCAACTTTATTCAAATAGAAGGTATTGATCACATACGCACCTCTGATTATTGCAATATCAATATCGCTTATATGTCCATAATATCCGGGAACATTTTCAAGAGCTTTGTTCGCATAATGCAGAACAATGGCAGGTAGAAATATTCTGAAAATTATTAAAACTCCAATAATGATCAGAATTATTTTATATTTCTTTTTCATATTTTTTATTTATTATAATCACTTATTAATTTCAGAGATTTTAGTATTCGTATTTTCAGTCGGATCCTCATCAAAATATTCCAGAGGTGTATTTGCGGGACCATTAAGTACTTTTCCAAAAATATCAAATCTGCTCCCATGGCAAGGACAATCCCAGCTCTTCTCGTCATTGTTCCAGTTTACAGTGCATCCAAGATGAGTACATTTTGGATTTACAATATGTAATTTGCTTTTCTCGTCTTTGTAAACACCGAATTTACTTCCTTCGTAATTTACTACATGACCTTCGGTTGGTTTTAATTCCAGGGTAGATTGGACATCATCAGAGCTGCTTTTATTTTTTAAATATGATACAAATCCTCCAACAATTTCTTTTATGAAAACACTTCCGGCATTAATGAGATCGAAGCGGGAAGGTGAATAGATCTTTTCGTAATTATTTTCTTTTTTGTAAATAAGATCTGAAATCAGATCAGCAGCAATATTTGCATAGGTCATCCCATTTCCGGAGTCTCCGGTTGTAATGAAAATATTATCAGCATCACCGGGATTTCTACCTATATAAGCCAGACCATCCATTGAATAGAGAATCTGGCCGGACCACTTATTTATGATCTCGCCAATTTCAAAATTATCTTTACACCATTTTATCAGATCAGAATATCTTTCTTCTTCAGGTTTCCCTTCTGCATCCGCTTGTCCTGTAGGATGGTCTTCACCACCACAAATTAATACATCATGAGTATCGTTGTAATTCTGCATTCTTGCAAAATGGTACGGCGGTCGGTAATCTCTTTTTTTATTGTCACCTGTGTCCCACCAGATCTGTGGCACAATAGAATTTTTGGGAACAAGTGCTGAAATAACATATGCTCTGTATGCAAATTGTTTTAAATGCATAAGAATTTTATTGTTTACCGGTGAGTTTGTTGCAATCACAACATTGTCTGCAGTTATTATTTTACCTGATTCAGTTACAATTCCTTTTGATGAAATTTCAGAAGCATGAGTGCTTGTAAATATTTTACCGCCTTTCTGTTGAATGGCATCACTCAAACCTTTCAGATATTTCATAGGATGGAATTGGGCTTGTTGTGAAAACTTTAGTGCTTGTATTGAATTTATTTTCATTCCGGGAATATCATTTACAATACTTACTGGTAATCCTAATTCGCTTGCAGCTTTGAATTCTTTTTCAATCGTATCAAAATCATCGGATGGATGAGGAAAGAGGTATCCATCCAACCTCATAAAATCACAGGAAATATTTTCTTTATTTACTATAGATTCAATTTTGTTTATTGCATTAATGTGGCTCTCAGCAATTAGTTTTGCCTTTTCTCTTCCATAGGACTTAATTAATGAATAATATCGTTCATCAAGGACGTAAGTGAGATGTGCTGTTGTACGACCACTTTCCCCGCTGCCCATGTATTCATCTTCTATAAGGATTACCGATTGATTATTCTCAAGTAATTCATATGCAATAGTCAGTCCTGCAATTCCCCCACCAATAACCAGAGCATTACAACTGAGATCATTTTTAAGTTGATTGAACTTGATTGGTTCTGTTACCTCTGTCCAGAAGCTAAGATTCGATCCGGAAGTAATTTTGAAGTCAGTATTCATAATTAAATTTAATATGGTATTATTTATACAATTCTGAACGCTTTCTGAAGATGTATTATCTCTGATAATCAGTGAGAAGCATGGAATTTTCAGACTATGCTGATTAATGATAAAAATATGATGCCATTTCCTAAGGTTTTCAAGACTGGCACAATAGTTTTATACCTATAATAAACTCTAAAAAAAAAGGAAATGAAAAATCTGATTAAATCAATATTAGTAATTGCAGGACTTGCTTTCAGTTCAGCGAGCTTTGCTCAAACAGGTATGGATCATTCTACAACTGCTGACAGTACAGGCAATAGAAATAAAAGTAAGATGCAGGATAATAAAATGCATTCTGATTCTACAATGCATAAGAATAAAATGAATCCTAATCGTACTGATTCTACTCAAATGAAAGATCGTCGTCGTACCCCATCAACGATGCCTCAGGATTCAATGAGAAATCGTAATCAAAACGACAGAATGATGCAAAGAGATTCTGTAAAATAGTTTTGCCATGTTTTGATCAGTTTATGTAAATGCTGATCAGAAATGAACAATAATCGTAAAAATGAGAGCCTGTTTTAGAGGTTCTCATTTTTATTGGTACCATGGTATGCTTTTTTCTAATGGAAGTAAACAGCTCTTTATGATCAAAATTCTCCCATTATTGGCTTTCATTCTTATCATTGGGTGTAAAAAAGACAAGGATCCTGTTCCCACTGGAAATTCATATGTGAATCAGGACGAATATTTTGTTTTGCAGGCATCAATTGTTAATTATACTTCAATTCAATTAAGTCATGTTGCTGGATCGATTTCAAGTGATTCTGCAATTCTTGCATTTGCTGATTTGATCGTAACGGAACATACTATTTACAGACAACATTTAATTGATCTTTCAGATAGTGTTACTATGCAAGTGGCAGATTCATTGGACCCTCAGCATCTTACTTTAAGAAATCATTTGCTAACAATCAGTGGTCGGGAATTTGACAGTACTTATATACATAATCTTGTACAAGATCTTGGTACTGCAATTAGTTTACATCAGACAGAAATGAGTGCGGGAAGTAATGCGCAGGTAAAAGTATTTGCAACAAATCATCTTGGAGAAATTCAGACCCGGAAAATGTGGGCCGATAGTGTTGCTGCAAATTACTGATTTGCTTATACCTTTTGTAAGCATAACAATAAATAAATTATTTTAAAAATTATATATATGTCAGGAAAAAATAAAAAACAATTTGGAGTATGGCTCGATAGTGCACATGCTATTGTAGTTGGAAGAGAAGAAAATGAAGCCGGAAATTTTGTCGTTCTCGCACATGAAAAGAGCGCAGTATCAGATAAAGGCGGAAATGAAAATGTTGCGCATAATACTGAGAAAGGCGATCTGCAGAAATTATTTAAAAACATTACTTCGCATATGCAAAACGTAGATGAGATTCACGTAACTGGTACTGGAGTTGCGCAGGAACAATTCATTCATTACCTGGCGGAAATTCCTCAGTATAAAAATGCTGTCGCAAAAGAAAGTACGTCCAATAAAATGAGTGATGAAAGTTTAGTGAAATATATTTCAGAAAAATTTCAATAGTCTCAGTTGTTTTTTGTCGTGAATCCTCATGGCATATTGCAAAATTGATGAAGTTGTTTACCGGAAAATGATATGAGGAAATTACATCTTCTCGTTTTACTCCTCTTGACAATGTCAACATTTTACTCTCACGGGCAGGAAACTTCCCGGGGTTTCATTGTATATCCAAAATTTCAAAGCAGGGAGTTGCATGGATCATATGGAATAACATTTATGACAACTCCTCGTGTTGTTACTGAGGAATTTCATAGGAGAATACCGGCAGGAGAATTTTCTGCTTTGAAATTTTTCAGTGAAAAGTTTTATCTGAATCCCCGGCTCCGCTTTCAATTCATTCAAAACGAACTCATATTAAGTGGTGGTTACTTATTACAAAGTACCGATAAGTATGGAATAGCTTTTGAATTGGCCGGTTCGGTATGGGCGGGAATACTCCGTTCAGATGCTTTTGACAGAAAGGGGTATGGCTTTATGTGTTATCCGGCTCTAAAGGCAGGTGTTCAGATTAAGAAGGATCTCTTCCTGACACTTAAAGGTGAATTAATATTAAATCTTCTTCGTCGTGATGTTGCCGGTGAAGTGTACCAATCGTTGCCATCGCCGTTATATAGTGGCCAGGCGTTAAGTTTCTATATTGAACAACCATTTGTAAAATCTACTTTCATTGTTCTTGGATTTCGTGCAATGTATTGTGATTTTTATTGGCAGACCTGGACTCTCAACGAAACTTTCGAAGAGCATGTATTTTATCCGGAAATAAAAGTTCAACTTATAATATGAAACGGAAAGTCGTCGCTATAATTTTTTCCGGCATTCTCTTTACCTCGTGTGAAAAAGAGTTTACTGCCCTTGTTCCGGAGAATAACTGGGATGAATTTACTGCGGCCGGAACAACTACTTTATCTGATTCAATTGGAAAAAGAATTGAAGGAGTTTATGAAATATCAAAGGGTGATGCAATGTTTGGCGGAAGTGTTGCTTTGAAATGGGTTTGGACCATAGAAAATTCTGATACGGTTTATACGCTATCTGGTTTTTTTGAAAAGGACAACAGTTATTTTATTGCCTCCGGTCGGAGAACTGATTCAATTATCCTGGTTAACGGATATTACAGAAAGATGGTCAACACGGAAACAGGTGTTGTACGTTTGAAAATTGAATATGAAAAGGGAACCCGGTTAATTTCGGATCTGTCAAAACCCATAGTAAGTGACAGCATAACTATCACCGGAAATTTTAGTCAGATCGGAACTGAATTAGATTCACTCCAATTTATTTATAAAAGACCTCTGCGTGATGATTCAAATTTCCTGATTCTCGCGCATCGCTGTGGAGGCAGGACTTCAGACTTACTGCCGGCTGCAGAAAATTCTGTAAACATGGTTTTGTTATCCACAAAATTGGGAGCAACAGGAATTGAATTAGATGTCAGAATGACCTCCGACGAAGTACCAATTGTTTATCACGATGAAACCCTGAATGACAGATTGATTCAGCCGAATGGAATGATGGGGAATATTGCGAATTACTCTTATGCTCAAATACGGGATCTTGTCAGATTAACAGATGGACAAACTATTCCCTCACTTAGAGAAATTTTGGATGTAGTATTACTTCAAACTTCCCTGCGTTTTGTCTGGCTCGATGTAAAGTATTATGGAAGTCTTCAATTAGTTTATGAAATTCAGCAAGAGTATCTTTTAAAGGCATCACAAATGAATAGAGATCTGGTATTACTAATTGGAATTCCGGATCAGGATGTTCAACAGAATTTTATAGCATTACCTGACTATTTAAATATTCCAAGTCTAAATGAAAGGTATGATGAAATTATTAACGTCAACTCAAATGCCTGGGGCGCGCCATGGTCATTAGGAGTTATGCGGCCGGAAATTGAAAGTTTGCACAGCATTGGAAAGAAAGTTTATGTCTGGACTTTAGACTCTCCTGAATTCATTGAGCAATATGTCTCGGAAAATATTTATGATGGAATATTATCTAACTACCCATGTAAAGTAGCACATTCATATTATGTTGGACCTTAAAAAAATCTTCATTCTTATTCTGATGTTTGAATACACTTCTGGTTATTCCCAGGAGTTATTTCCAAAAAAAAACAAAAATTCCGGACTATTTGAATTGAGTGTTGAAGCAGGCGCAGGTGGGTCCTACTATTCAACTAAGCCGAACGTTCCCTTACATCTGGAAACGAATGTGAGTAAGATTAGTGAGGCTTTTTCTTTTCGGATCAATTGGAAAACGGATCATCGGTTGAGTATATCTGTTGAAAGCGGATTGATTAAATTTTATTCATATACGATCAATAGTAAAAATGCCGAAGGAGATCTAAAGATTTCTGCAATTCCGCTATTAGTGGAGTTTGCAATGCCTTTGACTAAAAAATTTCAGATCAGAGCAGGAGCAGGATCTTATTTTCAAACGACAGAATTAAATTATCTGGGTAAAGTAAGATCAAATTCAGTTGGACTTGGATGGATTGCCGGAGGATCATATTCTTTGTTTTCAAAAGACAACAATTCTTTTTATTGTGAGCTGAAATGGATGGATTCAGCAGAATCACAGCAAGCAATTATGGTTCTGCAATTAAGTTATAGGTATACATTTTTTAGATGGTAAGCTATAGAATAAATACTGTTTTATTGATAATCTGGCTTTATTTCCCGATGGTGAAAGCCCAGGATAAACCTTATTCAAATATGTTGGTTTTTGCAAGTGATACACAGGCTCCACTATGGATTGAAAAAGTGTTTCTGAAATCCAATAACAATACAAAAGCTACAGAGCTTGTATTTAAAGATATTATAAGATTAAAACCGCTGGCGTTTTTTCTTTTAGGAGATGTTGTTTCATTAGGCTATAGTGAAAATAAATGGAAGCCGGTAGACGCATACATCAGAGCCGCAAGAAGTGAAGGAATTCCTATCTATGGAGTTCTTGGTAACCATGAATTAATGCAAAGACCTATTGCCGGTGAGGCGAAATTTCAAATCAGATTTCCTGACCATAAACGAACAGGCTATGTTCAGGTATTTGATTCAATAGCAGTTGTTCTTCTGAACAGTAATTTCAATTCTTTAAGTCCGGATGAAATCAAAGAACAGAATAAGTGGTTGAAGGATACAGTAGCGGTGCTGGATAGCAGTGATTCTGTTAAAGCTATTATTTTTGGTTGTCATCACCCGCCTTACACAAATAGCAAATTGGTGAAGTCATCTTCATTGGTTCAGAATTATTTTGTTGAACCGTTTCTGGCTTCTAAAAAGGCAAAGCTTTTCATTACCGGACATTCGCATGCATTTGAATATTTCAAAAAGAAAGGAAAGGATTTTATTATAATTGGTGGCGGTGGCGGTCTGAATCATCCATTAAGCAATTCAGCAGATCGGCTGGAAGATGTATCAGCAGAATATAAACCACATTTTCATTATCTTTCTGTTGAAATTCTCAATGAAGAACTTGTTGTTGTTTCACATGAACTTCAGGGAAGCCCATTCAAAGGATTTGAGATCGGTTATTCAATCAAGATACCACTGAAAGAGACGAATTAAATTTTAGTTATGGAAAATTATTTTTGATATGTTTCTCACAACAATTTCTTCAGTTAATGGCTTTGAAATAATGTCTTTAATGATCTCATAAGCTTCAGCTTTCTTAATGTCCTGCTGATCGATCGAAGAAGTAAGCATGTACACCGTACAATTACTGAGAAAAATTTCGGGAAAATCTGATAGCTCATCAATAAATTCCCAGCCACTCATTCCATTCATATTGATATCTGCAAATATAATATCAGGAAATTTTTCGTCTTCAAATTTTATTATTGTCCGCAGAAAGTTTAATGCTTCTTTAGCATCTACAAAAGAACTTATTTTTAGATCATAGCCGGAGAACTGAAATATTTTTTCATTGATCAGATTCGACATGGGGTCATCGTCAAGTAAGAGTATATGAATAGGTGATTTCATATCATTTATTCTAAAGGAAAATATATTTTGAATTTGCTGCCAACATTGACGGTACTTTCTACTTCTGCTTTTCCTCCCAATGATTCTGCCTGGACTTTTACCAGGTTTAATCCGATTCCTTTTCCATCGATTGTTTTGCCATGAAATCTGTTGTATAATCCAAAGATCTTTTCTGCATTACGGCTCAGGTCAATTCCTAATCCATTGTCCTCAACTGAAAGAATAATCATTTCATCTTCTAATTTTGTTTGAACATGAATTTTCAATGGACGTGATTTTGAACGATATTTTAATGCATTGGAAATTAAATTATATAAAATACTGTAGATATAACTTTTTACACTTGAAATAACCGGCTGTTCTGAAAAGTCATATGTAATTTCTGCATTCGATTCTTTGATCTCATTCTCCAGAACCTTTTTAATAAGATCAAGTTCGTTTTCCATCTCTATTATTGATTTTTGCTTTGCTTCATCACGAATAGAAATGGCATTGTTAATATCCTTCACAACATTGTCGAGATTTCCGATTTCAATTGCAACGTTTTCAAGAATGGTTTTGTCGTTTATAATAAATCCCGGATCATTCCTTGATAATGAGATCAAGCCAAGTACACGTGCTATAGGGGCCCTGAGATCATGAGAAACTGCGTATGCAAATTGCCGGAGCTCCTTATTCTTTGTTTCAAGTCTTGAAACCATTTCCAGGGTATTTTTTTCTGATTGCTTTTGCTTGGTCAGATCAGTCATCAAAACTGAAATCCCATTTTCAGTTGGATAAATGTTTACTTTATATATGTATGATTCTTCACCAATATTAAAAGTTGTAGTAAAGTTTTTCGCTTTACCTGTTTTCATCACTACCTTATATTCCGGCAGGAATAATGTACCATTATCTTCATAGACTTCGTCAATCGTCTTGCCAATTACGTCTTCTGCTTTTTTTTCCGGTAAATTTTTCACATGCTTTATTGAAACTTGTATGCCGGTATTTTCTATCAAGAGAAAAGAACATATTTGGCATATTGTCAGTCAACACATCATATCTGAGTTCACTCTTCTGTACTATTTCTTTGGAAAGCAACATTTCCTTCATCTCAATATTCTTCTTGCTTTCTGTTATGTCAGTTGAAACAACGCAAACTGCATACATTTTATTCTCTTCATCGTAAAGCGGAAATTTGGATGTGTGGTAGTAGTGAATTGAACCATCTGCATGTTTGATTTTTTGTTCAAATTCAATCTGTCTGTTTTCACGGACAACCTGAAAATGTGTTTGCTCATTCTGCAGATCGGTCTCCTTCTTTAAATGTTCAGTACTGTATTTACCAATTAGTGTAGAAGCATCAATATTGTAAACTTTTTCTTTTTGCCGGTTGATGAATAGATATCTTCCTGTCAGATCTTTAATGTATACGATCATGCTTGTGTTTTCTAAAATACCTTTCAGTAAACCTTCGCTTTCATTAAGTTTTTTCTTTATGATGGATTGTTCGGTGACATCACGAAACACCAATGCTACGCCCGATACATTTGAATGATCATCAAGAATAGGAATTGCACTATTGGAAATTATGAACTGTGATCCGTTTCTCTTCAGCAACACAGTATGATTAGGCAATGCAATTTCCCGCTTTTCATTTGATGCTTTCAAAACAAGATTTTGAACAGGAAATGAAACCCCTTCATGAATTGCATTAAAAATATTCTCTATCGGTTTACCCTGAGATTGCTCCAGTTTCCATCCTGTCAGATTTTCGGCAACTTCATTCATGTTCAGGACAACTCCATTATCATCGGAAAGAATGATGGCATCACCCATTTTGTGCAGAATCTTGGAGATCCATACATCATCTGATATATCTAGTGACTTTCCTGAGTCGTTATTTGCATAAGAATCATTGATTGAATGTTCTGTCATTTTAAAATGGGTTCAAATTCTGAGTGTTTAGGAGGTTTAAGGTTTTTCAGTTGACATTTTATGATATTGTCAGGTAGTGAATTTAAAACCGAACTCCTCTTAACATTTACCAATCTGTTAAAAAAACGTTCCTTGATAAGTTAGATTCAACGCTGGGGTATTCAGGTTTTGAACAAGGAGGAATGGAATTCATGTTTAAACCTAAGTTTCAGTAATAAAATTTGAATCTGAAGCATGCTCTACTGATGATTATTGGCACAAGATTTTATTCCTAATGAACCATAATATGAGCCTGCTATTAGAATAACGTGGGTTCGCTAAAAAAAAATTATGAAAAAAATTACAAGTCTGATCATCGCAGTTAGTCTGCTAACAACAGTTTCTGTAGCTCAAAAAGTAACAATTGGCCCTAAATTAGGATTAAATTTCAGTACACTTACTGATGTTGAAGATGCAGAATCAAGAATCGGGCTGCAGGCCGGAGGGTTCTTGGTTTATAGTATTGTTGAACATTTTGGTGTTAGCCTGGATGTAGTGTATTCGCAACAAGGAGCAAATTCGAAAATCGACAACAATGATTTGCATCTCGAGTATATTCAGATTCCTTTGCTTGCAAATGTTTTTTTCAATCAGTATGGAGATGACTTCCGTCCTAAGATCACACTGGGTCCTTCTTTAGGAATTCTTGCTTCTGCAAATGGTCCTTTTGTCGAGAAAGAGGACTTTAAAAGTACCGATTTTGGTTTTGTGGCTGGTTTGGGATTCAATTACAAAGTAGGGGAGAAGAAATGGCTGAACGTTGATGCACGTTATGGTATGGGTGCTTCAGAAATTTTTAAAGAAGATATTCCCGGAATGGATGTAAAGAATTCATACATTTCATTGACAGTTGGACTTGGTTTTGGAATTTCGGAAGAGTAAAAAATTCGGAAGATCAAAAATATCCAGAGCCTGTAAAGTTTTTCTTTACAGGCTCTGTACTTATGTAATAAATGCTTAGCTCTATGAGGCTTTCTTTTTTGACAAACTTTGTTTCAACTGATCCATCAAATCATCGCTATGACGATGTGCAACTTTGAGTTTTCGAACCGGCTGACGCTTACCTGACGCTTTTGCTTTTATTACTTTTAATAATGCCTTTGCATATTCATCTTTGTATTTCTCAATATCGAATTTTTTGGAATATTGCTTGATAAGTGACAACGCCATTTTAAGTTCCTGTGGTTTTACAGCAACCATTTTTGTAGCACCAAGATCGGATATGTCTCTTACCTCCTCT
The DNA here is from genome assembly GCA_016711505.1 of Bacteroidota bacterium. Taxonomy (NCBI): domain Bacteria; kingdom Pseudomonadati; phylum Bacteroidota; species Bacteroidota bacterium. Next base: position 111,460 of record JADJSV010000007.1, read on the forward strand.
GAAAAACGGATTTTACTTAAGAGCAGAACATTTTTGTAAGGCCTTAGTACTGTCAATGCTTCTGCTGTTCGCATAACAAACTGTGCGATTCCAACTTTTCCGGATTTAGTCAATGCTGAATAAAGCAATGAGTAAGCTTTAATTCCACTTTTCTCCGGCTGTATGTAATACGAACTTTCATAATAAATGGGATCAATTTCATTTTCATCTACAAATTGATTTACTTCAATGATCTTACTTTTCTCAGGGGCAGCTTCTTCAAAATCTGCATCATCAAGCAAAATGTAATCATCATTCATAAAATAAGCTTTCGCTATATTCTCCCATTTCACTTCCTTTCCCGTGGTCTCATTGATCCGCTGAAATCTGATCTTTGAATGATCCCTGCTGTCGACCATGTCGAGATCCAAATTACTTTGTTCAACAGCGCTATAAAGTTTTACGGGAATGTTTACCAGACCAAAACCAATTGAACCTTTCCAGATCGCTTTCATATTGTTTTTATTCGGTAATATGGAAAAAGAATGCCAGACTTACTCAGGATAGGAATTAACTACTTTTCCGGCACTAAAAATTTCCACTGATTTGAATTTATAAAGTTAGTTTAAAAATCACGAAAAAAAAAGAGTGTGCGCAGGAATTGATTACCTGTTGCACACTCCGTAGAAGATCTGATATTGTAAAGGAATTAGTCTATTATGATTTTTTTTGTTTCAACTCCATCTTCAGCAATTATTTTTAAGAAGTAAACTCCTTTTGAAAATACTGATAAGTCTAATGTTGTTTTGTTTCTGAATGATGACGACCTTAATATATTTCCAGTTGAATTTGTTAATACATATTTTACTTCTTTAACATTAGCTAAAAGTTCGATATTGATCTTATCTTTTGCAGGGTTTGGATAAATACTATTGATCAAAGGTTTGATCTCATCAACTCCAACCGAAACAACAACATATACACAGTCTGAATTGGTACATGAATTCGAGCCTGTAACTGTTACGCAGTAGTTTCCTGTTGTTATAACTGTATAGGTTTGTGCAGTAGAGCCAAAAGTCCATTCATACTGTAATCCCGGACCTGCGTCCAGTAAAAAAGTAGAATCACTCACGGCAGTATCAGGACCAAGGTTAACACTTGGTTGAGAATTTAGGGTTATGGTTTTTGTGAATGTATTTCTTTGAGGATATACATCGTTTACATTCCCTGTTGTAAATGTAAAAGTATATGTACCACCGGCAGATGTATTGATAAAATTAGTAAGAGTAATTGTATCTGTAACTTCCGGCTCTAATGGAATATTATATGTTTCAGTTAAGTTTGCAGTAGTTGAACCGGTCACTGAAATAGTCAAAGGAACATTAGCAACTGTTTTTCTTCCATAATTTTTGATGACGATTTCCATTGGAGTTTCTGAATCTCCACAAGAATTATTAGTTGGTGATAGCATATCAAAAACTGATGTATACGTCATTGGATTAGTAATATTCCCTGAACCATCAAGCTTTGCTATATAAGATTCTTCAAAGTTATATCCAAAACTCCCTGTATGGCCGACAATAATATAACCACCATCCGAAGTTTGCTGTCCACTATAACCATGGTCATGATTATGTCTTCCAAAAGTTTTGTTCCAAAGTGTATCACCGGCAGAATTTGTTTTTACCATCCATATATTTGGATTTTCGTCTCCGTAACTTGATGTGGTGCCGCTTAAAATAAATCCGCCGTCTGTTGTACTTTCAACTCTGTGAAAATCATCAGGAGCAGTGTCACCATACATTTTTGCCCAGACAAATGCTCCGGAAGTATCAGTTTTTACCAGATAACCATCATCGTCACCACCTGATATCAAAGAGGTGCTACCTGCAAGCATATAGCCATCTGAAAGTACAACAATACTTTCGACATTATCAGTTCCTAAAGTTCCTAGTTTTGTAGTCCAGATAACATTTCCTGTTGGATTGGTTCTTATCAAATACTGATCTAAACCATTTCCGGGGTTGTCACTTTGGCCTCCTAACAAATATCCGCCATCTGCTAAAATTTTTAACGAATTGGCATCATCATAATTAGATGAACCGTAGAGCTTGGTCCATAATGTATCTCCATTACTATCTGCATGAAGCATAAATGCATCATAATATTGTGCAGGTGCCGAAGTAGTGTAACCAACGATTGTGAAGTTACCATTCCCGGTCTGAACAATATCCTGACCACGTTCTTTTCCGATACCACCATAAAACTTTACCCATTGTTGTTGTCCTGATGAATTAAGTTTAATGTACAAAAGATCATCATCAAAACCGGAAACACTGGAAGTATAGCCGCAGAATGCAAATCCTCCATCAGAGGTTTCAATGACCTTATAAAAAAGATCTTTTTTACTTTGAGGTCCATTATACTGATATGTCCACATCGTGTCACCATCTTGATCTAGTCTGACTGCGTAAGCGTCACTATCGTTTGCTGAAAAGTTGGCAGTGTATCCGGCAGCAATATATCCACCTCCGGAAACCTCTTTTACACTTCTGAAAACATCAGTGCTGGTTCCGCTGAATAATTTTTCCCAGGTGACTTGAGCATTACTTTGCAGGGAAATTAAAAGAATAATGATTGTACTAAATAATTTCATATAGATTAATTATTGTTTTAAATTTATTTTGTATATAAATGTACACATTGACCGTAATCATTCCTACAAATGAAGCATTCGGAAAATGTCATCTTTCATTGAATAATTGAAATTCGGCCCGTTTTTATTGAGGAATGAAGGATAAGTTGCAAAATTAATTCATTTTTTATGCCAGACAAGGTCTATTTATGTGTTTGATCCGGAATTCAAAGGATGTGTTTATTTATCTTAAATTTTGTAAAATCCATATATTTACTTCAAACTCTAAATCCACAGCGAACATGAAAACTAAATTTACCCAAATTGTTTTCTACACATCTATTATTGCTTTATTATTTAATTCATGTAGTAAAGATAAGGAAGAAGAACCTGTTCCAAATACTCCGGGTGGTTCATCCAATCCTGCACGTGACTCCGCATTGGCTGATTACAATTTGAATTATCTCGGATCAGCAATTTCTAATCCGGGCTGGACGGGAAGTACTTCTACTTGTAATGCCGGTTCGGTTTCGCAAGCTTCACATGATGCTGTGATCAATCGAATAAATTATTTTCGGAGAATGGTCGGACTCAATGATAACTGCACATTGGACACGACGTTATTTGCACAGGAGCAAGAGACAGCATTAATGATGTCGGCTAATAATCAATTGAGCCATGCACCACCAATGACATGGTTATGTTATACTTCAATGGGAGCGGATGGAGCAGCATCAAGCAATATTGCATTGGGTTATAATTCATCAGCTGCAATTTCAGCTTTTATACGCGATGATGGTTCCGGAAATCAGGATGTAGGTCACAGAAGATGGATTCTTCATTCGAAAAAAAATAAATTTAGTTATGGTTCAACTTCAAATGCAATGGCATTATATGTCTTCTCATCTTTTTCTAATCCGTCGGTTCCTGCTTTCATCGCCTATCCGCCTAATGATTATATTCCTCAGTCGCTAATTCCAGGTCGTTGGTCTTTCGGAATTCCATCGGCAAATTTTTCTGCCGCAACAGTAACAATGACCGGTCCTTCAGGCGCCGTGGCACTTAATGTCGTATCATCAACAGCTTCTTACGGTGATAAAACAATTGTTTGGGAACCAACCGGTATTGATCTTTCAAATGTAAATGATGTTGAATATACAATTACAGTGAGTGGAATAACCGGTGCAGCCCAAACAACTTACACTTACACAACTACCATTTTCAAACCTTAATTTATGGAGGAGTGTATGTTTGATTTAGGTTTGAAAAGGTGGTTGTAGAGTGTGAGTGTGAGTGTGAGAGGACGCGACACACCCCACACCCCAAACTCAAACTGTATAGTAGCCCTGGTAGGAATCGAACCTGCATCAAAAGTTTAGGAAACTTCTATTCTATCCATTGAACTACAGGGCCATTGGATTTGATGCGAAAGTAGTCAATTATCGAGTTTTTTTAAGAATAATCGAGGTAGTGATAGATTTCCTAATTTCTTGTGAAACAGTTATATAGGTTTTATTAAAGGTTTTTTGAACTTTTTGACGCTAGCCTTGTTACAGAAGTGTGAATATCGCTGAAAAATCAGGTATGTCTTATATTCCGGGTCGTTGTAATATCGGACCTAAAGAATTAATGGTTCGCAGAAAATTTTTAATGTTCTTTTTGCCTGTTTCATTCGGACTTTCAATTGCAATATTTGCATTTCCTGAATCAAAATTAATGTGGACGATTTTACTTCTATCATCCTTTTCCGCAATTGTTCTGATCAGAGAAATTACAACTAAATTCTGTGTACTCTTTGGTTTTTTCAGCCTTTATAATTTTAAACAACTGGGAAATTTAGATCATGTAATGAATTCTCAAAATAAAAGTCATGACCGCCGCCGGGTACTTAAAATTTTAGTAGCATCATTACTTTTTGCTTTTGTTTACTCTAGCCTTCTTCACTATGTTGCTATCACAATTGACGTTCATTAATTGTAGATGAGATCGAAATGGGATTTAAATTTTGTAAGAATCAAAAAAGTAGTTTTTTAATTTAAATGGTTGGGTAATTTATTACTCAAAAAAATTAATTATCCACAATTGCAGATATGCTTTGATTGTAAACTAAAAAGCAAATAAATTTGCTTCCATAGTTTTGATGGCCTATTTTTAATATCCTGAATCGTTTTCAGTTCAAAATCAATATTGACTTATAGTAATTAAGAGAGAAAGAGAAGACACTTATGTTTAAATCTTCTATTTATTTGAAAAGAGAAATCTGTTAATGAAGTTAAATTAAGTAGAAATAGTCTGTTAACCCACTTATAAACTTGTAGTAAGATTATGATTAACGAACCGGTAGTATTTGTCATCGATGATGATATAGATGATCAGGAAATTTTTGGAATAGCTCTGGATCGGGCAAGTAAAAATGCAAATTGTGTTTTTGCAAATGATGGGATTCATGCAATCGAAAAAATAAAGAACGATGATTCATTCATTCCGGATTTTATTTTTCTGGATATGAATATGCCACGTATGGATGGTTCAGAATGTTTGACTGAATTAAGAAAGATTCCCAGATTAAATCATATACCCGTTTATCTTTATTCAACTTCGCTCGACGCAGTTGGAATAGATAAATCAAAATCCCTTGGCGCTACTGATTATATCATGAAGCCTTCCAGTATTTTTGAATTGACAGATATTTTGAAAAATATAATCAAGACAAAAGTTTTTACTGCTTTAATGATTTTCTTCAGTATCTCAATGATTCCACAGATAAGTTCAGGACAAACAGATTCTATTTCAGAGATCAATGCATTGAAAAAGCTTTCAGTTACTGAATTAATGAATTTGACTGTTACTTCCGTTTCACGAACCCCCGAAAAGTTAACCGATGTTGCATCAGCCGTACAAGTACTTACACGAAAAGATATTATCAGATCTACTGCATCCCGATTGCCCGGAGCATTGAGGCTTGTTTCAAATTTGCAAGTTGCACAAGGTGGCTCGCATGATTGGGGAATTTCTTCCCGTGGTTTTAATGGAGCGCCGATTGCTAGCAGCACTTTAGCAGATAAACTTTTGGTGATGATAGATGGTCGTACTGTTTATACACCATTATTCGGAGGAGTTTACTGGGATGTGCAAAATGTATTACTTGAAGATCTCGACCGAATTGAAGTCATCAGTGGTCCGGGTGGAACTCTATGGGGTGCTAATGCAGTAAATGGAGTTGTTAATGTTATTTCAAAAGATGCTAAAGAAACGCAGGGAATTTTTGCAAGTGTTGCTTCAGGTACCTTTGCTCCGGGACAGGCTGCTGTTCGTTATGGTTCACATGTTGACTCTTCAGTATTCTTCCGGGTCTATGGTCAAAGGTTTGTTGTAGGAAGCAGTAAATTCATTGATGGTACAAGTGCAAGAGATGAATGGCATCTTAGTCAGGGAGGTTTCAGAATGGATGCAAATCTTTCCAAAAGAAATCATTTGACTGTTCAAGGTGATGTTTATGGCGGTGAAGAAGGTGATACGCTTACTTCAAATATGAATGGACAAAATGTTCCGGCTCGATTTGGACATACGATTTCTAATACAGCAGACATCTCCGTTCAAATGTATTTCGATAGAGCATATCGTTATTTCGGATCTTCGAGAACAAGTTATGTTGTTAATACAGCCGACCTTGAAGCACAACATCGTTTTGTTTTAAAAAATAAACACAGAATGTTATGGGGAATCGGATACAGGATGCTTGTAGATAATATCAAAGCTCCAAATCCTACTTTTACTCCTGCCAGCAGAACTCTTGATCAGATCAATTTCTATTTACAGGACAGAATATCAATCATAGATGAAAAATTTGATGTCACACTCGGCTCTAAATTTTTGTATAATTATTATACAGGTGTAGAATTACAACCTACAATTCGTTTTGCATGGCAATTTGTAAATGATAATACATTGTGGGCTGCAGTTTCAAGAGCTGTTCGTACACCAAGCCGGTTTGATACTGATGTTACTTCCTTTACAAGAGTTGAACATGAAAAATATGTGTCAGAAAAAGTTGTAGCAAATGAAATCGGATACAGATTCAGACCAATTCAGCCAATGTCAATTTCTATTTCTACGTATCTGAATTACTATACTGATCTTCGTACACTTGACAGCACAGGAAGCCAACTTGCTCCATTTGTTTTTGGGAACAACATGAATGCTACCACATGGGGAGCAGAACTTTCTGCTACATATATTGCAACTAACTGGTGGAAAATAAAAGTTGGTTACACATACCTGAATAAAAAATTCGAAAAAACATCTCCTTTAGTTCTTCAGAATCATGAATTGATTGAAGGAATTGACCCTGCTAATCAGTTTTTGATTCATTCGATAATGGATCTGCCAAAGAATTTTCAGTTAGATCTTATAGGCCGCTATGTTGATGCACTGCCTGCAGAAAGTGTTACAGGATTACCAACAACCCCGGCCTATTTTGAACTCAACGCCAGAGTTGCATGGGAGTATAAAAATCTGACTATTTCAGTTAATGGAAATAGCCTGTTATCCGATCATCATACGGAATTTGGAAGAGTTTTAGTTAAAAGAAGTGTTACCGGAAAAGTTATGATTCGTTTCTAATCCTCATGGAAAAATTTAAATTGGAATTTCCAGTTATTATATGAAAATCAGAATTCTGTTATTATTTACATTTATGATCTTTTCTTCGTCTGCTCAAAAAGGAGCAAACAGCGAAGCTAAGATAAAGGCAGTATTTCTGTATAACTTCACACGTTTTGTAGAATGGCCTGCCAGATCTTTTTCAAGTGAAACGGCTCCATTTGTAATCGGTATTATCGGCGAAGATCCTTTTGGAGCGTATATAGAACAGGCAATCGTAGGAGAAAAAGTTAATTCACATCCAATTGTGATCAGACGTTTCAATTCTATTGCTGAAATAGAAGACTGTCATATTCTGTTTGTCAACCTGCATGATGGTGGAATGATCAAACAAGTTGTTGCACATGTATCCGGCAAAAATATTTTAACAGTCAGCGATGCAAATAACTTCGCAGGTTGGGGTGGGATTATCCGGTTTTATTCCGAGGAAAGCAAAGTAAAGATCGAGATTAATACTACTGCTGCAAAAGCGGCACAGCTTTCTATTAGTTCGAAATTACTGAGTGTTTCTCAAATTTATTAAACCATGAAGTTGCGTGATATACCCATTCAAAGAAAGATAATGACCGTGATTCTCATCACGTGTGCAATTGTCCTGACATTGATGTGTTCTGCATATATGGTTTTTGAGTACATATCTTTCAGAAATGTTACCAAAGTACATGTTTCAACTATTGCTGCTGTAGTTGCTTCAAACAGTTCTGCTGCACTTGCATTTGATAGCCAAAAAGACGGAGTAGATATCCTGAGTGCATTAAGTGAAGAGAAACACATTGTTGCAGCATCACTTTATAAAAGTGACGGAAAAATATTTGCAAAGTTTCCTGTTTATATTCAGGATTCCTCAGTACCATCTTCTCCCGGCGAAGCCGGATTTTATTTTTCAAAAGGTTTTCTGGAAGGCTTTCAACCGGTAGTACAGAATGGGAAAATTCTGGGAATGCTTTACCTCAAATCAGATATGCAGGGACTGTATGAACAACTTCGGCACTTTGCTGCAATTGCTTTTTTTCTGATTGCCTCTTCTTTATTAATAGCGTATTTTCTTTCTCACATCCTGCAAAAATCTATTTCTCAACCAATATTACAATTAGAAGAAACTGCCAGACGCATCTCTGAAAAAGGTGATTACAGTGTCCGTGCAAAGAAACATGGTAATGATGAGCTTGGAGCATTAACAAATGCTTTTAATTTTATGCTCTCCCAGATAGAAGTTCAAAACAAAGAAATTCTTTCTTTCAATCATACGTTGGAACGAACGGTGGAAGAAAGAACACTCGAATTAGTGGAAGCAAACTCAGTTCTACGGCAACAAAAAGAATTTGTTGAAACAATTATTAATTCATCTGTCGATATAATTGGTGTGTTTGATGCACACTTGAATTATGTCATGATAAATAAACGTGTTGGTGATTTCGATGAATACAAGAGAGATGAAATTGTCGGAAAAAACATTCTGGAAGTTTTTCCTGATCTTTCCGATTCAGCCATGTATAAAAATCTGCAAATGGCATTGAAAGGAGAGATAGTACATGATAAGAAATATAAATCTCCAATTGTTAACAGATATTTTGAGAATTATTATATTCCTTTAATGAATGAGTTGAATGAAGTGTACGGAGTTTTGGTCATTGGACATGATATTTCAGATATCATGGAAGCAAATGAAAAACTTGAAAGTGTAAATAGTGCACTTGTAAAATCTAATCAGGATCTTGAACAATTCGCATATATTGCCAGTCATGATTTGCAGGAACCTTTAAGAAAGATTCAGACTTTTTCTCAATTGATTATTCATGATCGCGATAATACGGAAATGGTCAGCAGGTATCTTGAGAAAATAAACTCCTCTGCTAACCGGATGCAACAATTGATTCAGGAAGTTTTAAATTTCTCCAGAATCAGCAGGGCAGAAGAGGCATTTGTTCCTGTTGACTTAAATAAAACTATAGAAAGCCTTCTGATAGATTTTGAATTATTGATCCGGGAAAAAAAGGCAACGATAAATTTTTCGGGATTGCCTGTAATAAGAGGTATTCCACTTCAACTGTCACAATTGTTTTCAAATCTGATGAGTAATAGTTTAAAATACACAGAACGCGACCCGCTTATTACAATTTCCTGTCGTGATATTACTTCTGAAGAACTGAACTCATATCCGGATCTGAATCAGAATAGTTCATACATATGTATTTCCGTTGAAGACAATGGAATAGGGTTTGACCCGCAATTCAATGAAAAGATATTTTCTATTTTCCAAAGGTTGCACGACAAGCAATCTTATTCAGGCACAGGAATCGGTCTTGCCCTATGTAAAAAAATTGTCGAAAATCATGGCGGAAAAATCGAAGGACATGGTAAAGTAAATAATGGTTCGCGGTTCAATGTGATCTTGCCGGTGAGGTAGGTTTTATTACTTAAAACTTACTCTTACTCTTACTCTTACTCTTACTCTTACTCTTACTCTTAAACAAACTCACCACACTCACATTCTCCACTATGTAAGTTTGAGTGTGAAGTGTGTTCGTTCTGTAGAGTTTGTGAGTTAGTGTTTTAGAGGAAGTAATTTCTTGGATGATTTAGTTTAAGTTTAGGTTTAAGATATAAGTCAAAAGACAACCACCCACCAATCACCCCTAATTCACCCTGAAATTTGGCCTATTAGTCAAATTCCGGTATTGCGTGTTGATATTTCCGTTACTTTCATACTGAAAAATTCTCTCTCCATGAAAGCACCATTACATTGTACTATTGTCCTTTTGTTTGTTTCCGCTTTGGCCTTTGGTCAACGGACTGCGAATATTGCATTTTCCGGTGGTGTGACTAACTACACAGGTGATCTTGGAAATGAAAAGATTTTTCCTTTTTCCTCAGCAAATTCCGGTGCCGCTATAACCTTGCGGAACTTTTTGAATAATCCAAAGAGATCGAAAAATCTTTATCCTTCCTTTGATGCTCAATTAAGATTAAGCTGGCATCGCTTACAGTACGATGAATCAACTCCCATCGGCGATAAGAAAGGTACTCAGTTAAGAAATTACCTGCGTGGTATAAATTTCAGAAATGATCTTTTCGGAACAGAAATGGATTTCACTTATAACGTTTATATAAACCGTTATGCTCCTCTTTCAAAACCACGGTTCAGCTTATTTGTTTCTGCAGGCGTGGGTGTATTTTATGGTAAACCGGTTGCAGACCTCTTCAATGGTGATGTTGCAATGGAAAACAGATATTATTACTGGAAAGATGGTTCTATTCGTGACGTAAAAGAAAACGATAAACAAATCGGAAATGTGATCGAGAAAGATGGTAAATATGAAACAGATCTTCAGCAATGGATGACTGAAGGGCAAGGCTACAATAAAGAAGCGAATTCACAACCACCATATAGTAACTGGAACATTGGTTTCCCTTTAGGTGGCGGAATCAGATACAGCTTCAACAAAAGCCTGACACTTTCTGCTGAATTGAACTGGTATTTATTTCTTTCAGATTATCTGGATGATGTTAGTGGACGATATGCCACTTACGAAGAACTAAAAGCTTCCTTCCCTGACGCAACTGAATACGAACTTGCGAAATACATTTCTGATCCTACCGGTTATGGTACGAACGGTGTAATTGGTCCTATCACAAGTATTCGTGGTAACCCGACCCGGAAAGATTCTTTTACTTATCTCAGTCTTGAAATGGCTTATAAATTTACATGGCAGAAAAAAGGAATTTATGGACAGTAATTAACGTGTAAAAGTGAAAAACGAAAAGTGAAGAGTGAAAAGTGGTCGTCTGGAAAAAGTTTCCAAACGACCACTTTTCACTCTTCACTTTTCACTTTTCACTCTTCACTTTTCACTCTTCACTATTTATCCTGTATCCCCAGCACCTTCATCAACTCATCCAGCTTCGGCGAAAGTATAATTTCAGTTCGTCTGTTCTTTTTGCGCGCCTCAGCTGTATTTGCCGGATCGATCGGGAAATAAGGCCCTTTTCCACTAGCAACAATTCTGGTCGGATCAATAGATGCATCTTTTAAAAGAATTTTTGCAACTGCGGTTGCACGTAATACACTCAGCTCCCAGTTGTCTTTCGCTCCACTTGCTAAAACTCCGTTGATCGGAACATTATCAGTATGTCCTTCTACAACGATACTGATATCCTTCTTTGTTCCTAAAAGTTTCGCCAGATCTTTTAAAGCATCTGTTCCTGCTTTCTCGACGTTGGTACTTCCGGAAGCAAATAAGAGGCGTTCTTCCATTGATACGTATACCTGGCCATTCTTTCTGTAGACTGATAATCCATTATTTTCATAGCCAAGCAAAGCATCACTTACTGCTTTCTTCAAACTATTCACAGTACTATCAGTTCTGTTTAAGATTCCTTCCAGTTCGTCAACTCTTGCTTGCTTTTCTTTTATTCCTGTACGTAATTCAGCAAGATTTTTTTCCCTCTCATTCAATGCAAGAGAATCTTTTTTCATACGATCTTCTCTGCGTTGTAATTCATCGCGGGTAGAATTCAATTCTCCAATAAGCTTGCGGGTTTCTTCAGTATTTCCGGCTAAAAGTTTTTCATTGTTGAATAAAAGTTTGTCGTACGATTTATTCAATTCACCATACAAAGAAGTTAACCGATGATAGGCATTCCCCATATCGGTTGTATCTTTTACAAGCTGAACGAGATTTTTCTGCATCTCAGCACCGGAAACTTTCATCTCCGTATTTTCTGTTACTAATTGTTGATTGTCTGTCCGGAGTTTTTTATTTTCGTCCTGACATGTTTGTTCTTTTCTCTGCAGATCTTCAAATTTTTTGGCCGGAATACATGAATAGATTCCGGTAATCATCAGACTGAATGCAAGAAAACCTGCGTATTTGCTCATTATTTTTTTCATTAGGACTTATATTAGATGTTGTACTGTTCGTTTTTGCTAAGTTACCATTAATAAAAGGGTGCAAAAACTCATTCAGTTGAGAATTTTCAACAATTTATAGAACATTATTCTCAAAAGTTCGTTTTTATATATGGCTTTCATCCTCTAAATCAAAGCAGTTATGGAATTTCTTAATAAGAACTGGATCACTGAAAATCGAATCGATTTTGAATATAAGAAATACATGCTCCTGGCATACTTGCAGCATGTGTCCGAGAATTTCACAGATAAAAGACTTTATCCATATCTGAGTGATCTGGTAGAGCATTATCGAAATTTGAAAGTGCTTCAGGAAAACAAGCATCAGTTGTACAATATGTTTCCGGAACGACTGTTAGGTACCGATCTTGAACATTTCAATCTGATCTATGAGAAAATGGTGGGCGATGATGCAATTATGTCAGAGATCGAAAGTATTCTGGATTTCTCCATTCCGAAAATGGAAGATTATTTACGGGAAGGAAAAAAGATCTATGATTTTATCGAAGACAGAATGAAAATTTATCCTGTCGGTTTGATGCCTTTGAATTCTGAATTTGGTTATGTCTTCCTGAAAGAAGTACATTCTACAGAAACAAAAGTCTATGAATATCAGGTTACCATTTTCGAAAATCCATCCGAGAAATTCAGAGGAGTTCACTTTTCATTTTTGACAGTTTATGAAAAGTCTATTATGAATACTTTCGAAGCAATAAAGTCTGATCTCATCTCGTTCAATAAAAAGTTTCCGAACCCGGCAACATTTGTAATCGAAACGGAACTTTCAATACCATTCGAAGAAACTTTTCTTCCTTTAGCTAAAAGGACATTGGTAAAAAGACTGGCGAGTTAAAATTTTCAGAAATCCTTTTCGTGTTTGCCTGCAAGAACAACAGAAAGGACAAACATAATTTTCACAAACCGATAAGCTGCCCATGATTTAAAACGGGTAAAAATATTTCTTCTTAATAACATTGCTTTTAGTGTGATCTCAGTGCTTTCGTTCGCAAGTATGTGTCGGATATGGGCTCCCAGACTTTCTGAAAACCGGGAATTATTTATATCCAGATTCAATTCGATGTTGCTATACGTGCTCAGATTATTCAGATCATAAGAACCGATGGATGTCCACTTTTCATCTCTTATCAATACTTTTCCATGAACGTTGGAAGGTTTATATTCATAAACACGAATTCCATTCGTTGTAAGCCAGCTATAAAGATAGCGTCTTGCATTTACCATGATACCGACATCAGATTTTTCAGCTACCAGAACACACACATCAACACCTTTTCGAACAGCATTCCGAAGAAGTCTGCGTGTTCGTCCACCCGGAAGAAAGTATCCGCCAACAATGAGCAAAGATTTTTCCGCATGTCTGATCGCCTGACGGTAGGAAATTGCAATTTCATTCTGATTGCGAATAAAATCATTTCTTCTTACTCTTACTGATACAGAATAATCAGATTTTTCAGGAAGATTTTCAATGCCCTTTTTCTTTGGAAAGCTGACCGATTTCCATCTCTTGCGACAGATCATCTCGAGTCTCAAACTGATTCTCCCTTTGACTATAACAGCAAAGTCGAGCCAGGCCGGCATCTTTGATGTACCTGCATAATGATCAGAAATATTTATACCACCTACAACCGATATGGAACTGTCTACAACAAGAACCTTCCTGTGTAGCCGCCTGGATATGTGAAAGCGACCACTTGAAAATATTTCGCCATACCGTTTTATGTTGATGCCGGCATTTTCCAGAGTTTTCTGAAAGGCCGCACCCATTCCTTGCGACCCATATGCATCAATGAGGATGTAAATTTTTACACCTCTGTTTGCAGCACTGATCAGTGCATCACCAATTTTTTTTCCTGTCTTGTCATCATTGAAAATATAGGTTTGCAGGTGAATCTCCTCTGCAGCGGAATTGATGATCTGTACCAGATTATCATAATACTCTTTCCCACTCTGAACCCATTCAATTGAATGATTGGGTGTATACGGCTTATTAAAATTTCTCCGGATCGATCGGCTTTTCATATAGTGATTAAGATACCCCAAAGGTAGACTAACAAATGCATATTAATGAAAATCATACCCGCTTTCCGCCGTATTAGTTTTGATTGAATCGTATAGTTCCAAAAGAAATTCAACAATTTGATTCTAACATGAAAAGGCCCTTTTTAAGCCATAAATAAATTTTTTAACTTCAAAAAAATACTACATTTGTATGGTTTTCACCCCAAATTATTATGCAAAACGAAGATCAGCTATTCACTCAGCTACTCTCTATTTTCTACTCATCAGCAATGGTTGCTCTGGGCAAATTAAAGAATCCTTCAACAGATCAAATTGAACGGAATCTCGATCAGGCACAGAATTCAATAGAAATGCTCGAAGTCATCAAAAATAAAACCGCAGGTAATCTTTCACCGCAACAATCCAGGATGCTTGAGAGTATACTGACTGATCTAAGATTGAACTTCGTAGACGAAAAAAAGAAAGATACTTTACCTCAATAAAGCCACACGAACTACCATACTATGGATTCACAAGAGATTAATAAAGCAGATTACCAGGAACAAGGCCCGAAAAAGGGAATTGTAATTATTGTTATCACAATTTTATTGGGAACAAATGGTCTTTTGCTTTGGCAATTTTTTGATAAAAAGAACCACCTGGATCAGGCGAATCAGACGATCGTTACTACAACGGCTGAAAAGGATGCTTTGCAAGTACAGTTGAATCAATTCAAAGTTGAATTTGAAAAACTGAAAACCGATAATTCAACACTTCAGAATCAGCTTACTGAAAAGGATGAACAGATCAAAGCAAAGGTTGCTGAAATTCAAAAACTCATTCTTCTTGGTGGCCCTGCTCAGATCGCCCGCGCGAAAGCGGAGTTGGCTAAGTTGAAGGAAATGAATGATGTTTATACTGTTCAAATAGATTCAATCAATAAAGTAAATGCACAGTTGCTGGCAGCGAATGATTCTCTGAATACAAATCTCTCTCAGGAACGTTCTAAGAATAATAGCTTGTTGTCAGAAAACGATCGGTTATTCAGTAAAGTTTCTGCAGGCTCTGTCTTGAAAGCAATGAATGTGAAAACGGAAGGATTTCGTTTTAAAAGTAATGGCGATGAAGTTTTAACCAATAAAGCCAAGCAAGTACAAAAATTCAGAACAAAATTTGTTCTCGCAGAAAATAGAGTTATCGACAACGGCGCAATTGATATTTATGTTAGAGTTTTAGGACCGGATGGAGATGTGATGAAGTCAACCAATAAAGAAAGTTTCAAAACGGCAAGTGGTGATCTCATCTACACTATAAAACAAACTGTCGAATACACTAATTCAGATACACCTGTTGATATATCTTTTGGTAAAGGTGGTTCTTTTGAAAAAGGAAAATATAATGTTGAGATCTATCATGCCGGTGCTGTTATAGGCAAATCTGTGATTGAACTTAAGTAGTTTTTTGAACATTAAGCTCACTAAAATTTGTCACAAGATGACCTATGAAAAAAGCATCACTTGTGATCTTGTGCTAAAAACTTAGTGATCTTAGTGTTTTATTTTTTTCTATCTCTTAAAATAGTATTTCAGCAACTTTTTTTGATAAAAAAATATTAAACTAGAAAAAAGCCCTGAACTGAACTCCGCCTGTATGTACAGTCTCGGAATCCTGCAACTTACGTCCTTCATAATTAAGACTCAATTGCATATACGAGCTTATATTTCTCTGCACTGAAAGATTCCATATAAAATTTTCACCGGGTTTAAATCCTTCAAGCATTTCATAGGCAAGCAAACTTGATTGAAGAGCATTGAACTTTACTTTTACATAGCTGATCTTTCCTGTTATCGTTCCGGAATTAACTGTAGTATATTTCGATTCCAGATTTAATTTGTTTAGAAAAGCTCTCTCTTTTTCTTCGCCAATAGTATTTCTTTTTTCACTGTACCGATATGAGAAAGAAAGCCGAAGAGAATTTCCTTGTTGGAATGATAATTTTGGTTCAAAAGCATTTGAGAAAATGTGATAATCTCTGGTAGAAAAGAAATCTGATGTATTTACTTTCTCGCCGTTTTCGTAATTGTTGCTTAATAAAAATTCACGGTTGAGATTCCATCTGATGTTGAAAATGCGATTTCTGTTCAAGCGCGATTCAAAGCCATTACTCAATAATGCCTTATTTCGGATTTCCTGAATCGTAAAATCAAATCCGTAAACGGGACTGTTCCTGTTATAGTAAATTGTATTTCTGAAACTGGAATTGTTTGCAATCAGAGAAGTGTCAGTTAATTTTAAAGAGAAAGGATTCAGAGAAGACAGCAATGTTTCATCTTTTGTCTTTTTATCAAAACTCACGGATAACTGATCTGTAAAACGAAAAATGAATTTTTCTTTACCCTGAAACGAACTTGATTTTCCTGATGGTGTTATAGTCAATACTTCACTGAACCGATTGCTTCTGGTGATCACATATTCGTTGGTGGGTACAAATACTCTGATGAATTTTGCATCACTTTGAAATGCTGCCGGCGCAAATTCATCCAGATCTTTGACTCCGTTCCCATTGTAATCTTCCAGATAAGCATACACTCCCTGGCCTGCCGGAACTTCAAGATAATAGTAATCTTGTTTTCTTTCCTGGCCTGTACCAACTTCATAATAAGTAGTTGCAGTAAGTACGCCTTTGAATAAACTCACAAAGTGATCAATTCTGTTCAGCAAAGTTTTTGTTGGTTCAATTTGAACTAATGCAGAATCGGCGGAGGAGAGTTTACGGTATGTTGTTGTTGTTCTTACTGTATGCTTTTGATTTGTTGAGAAATCTGTTGTCAGTGAAAGTTCTTGCGCTAAAGTTGAATTTCTGAAACCTTCACCAACAGGAAGCTGATCCGTTCTCTGTTTGGCTACTAAAGTTGCTTTTGCCTTTGTGCTGTCCAATGTATTTAGAAAAGCCTGTATCTCATTAAAGGAATAACTCGAAGCTGAAAGAGTGTCGCTGTTCTTCAGAAGAAATCTGTTGCGCTCTCCACTCTCACGCACTCCTAATCTCAATTTCCACACAGGTCTGGAAAGCTCTGTTGTATGTCGGATGAAATTAGTTTTCGTCAACAAACCGGTTGTATTCAGCAAACTTGCATCAGAGATAAGATCAAATTTTTTCCATGTAGCCTTTGTTGATTCTGAATGCATCAGACCATTGTAGGCACTGCCTTTTAAGTAAGTTTTGATCTGGTAAGTCACACTCAATGCTTCCGGTTTTGAGAGTGTGGTCTGAAGTGAGCCAATATTTTCATCGTTGTAGATCGATGAAGTGCCGAGATTCCAGTCACGTTCAAATTCAACATTTCTATATCGGTCAATAGGCTTAAAGTTCTTACTTGTGTACTCATAATTTAATGCACTGTTGAGTCGCCAGCCTTTCAATGTGTCCTGACTTAGTTGAATTAAATTTTTGTAAATAATTTTCGCAGCATACCCGGCATCGTTCTTTTTGTCGAGTGTTGAGAATAGATTCACGTCATAGTTGCTCAGTGCGCCCTCAAACAGAACGCTGTTTTTTGAATTCAATATTATTTCACCCCCGGCAGTAACCATCTGTTGTTTCTTGGGAGTAACCAATAAAGCAACCGGTGCATAATTACCCTGAGGAATTCCATTAACAGGCTCCACCCATTTGAAGACTCTGCCATTGGCTGAATTGGAAGTTTGAATATAATTTCCTCTGAAATTTCCAACTTCGCTGAAGTTCACCTGCCAGTAAGCACTATCAGCACTGGTAGAATATTTGAAAATTGAATATGTTCCTGATCCTGTAATTGTATCGATCTTCTGATAAAGAACAACACTGCTATTGAACTCGACACTATCAGCAGTGGGATAAAATGCATTCTGAATACTATCGCCAACTGAGGCAAGAAGTGATTTCTTAGCACTGTCAAGTTCAATATTCAATGCCTGATTTTTACTATCCTGTTCTGAGTATATATTGAGATGCAATTTCAATTTTCGACTTTCATAATCTGAATTGAATGTTATCAGTGATCTTGCATAATTTTTGTCCGAGTATTCAAATTCAATCACAACTCTCGAATCTTTTGTAATAATTCTCTTGGTTGTAAATGTAAGTTCTGCAGTATTGTAATCTATTGTATAATCATTTTGCAATCCTCTTTGTAAAAGTTGTCCATCGAGATAAATTTTTTCTGTCCCTGCTAAAATGATAATGAATGTTTCACCATTGCTTCCTATCAATCTGTATGGACCTTGATTTCCTTCTGATGTAGCAATTGTATTTCTTGCAAGTTTACCTTTGCTCACTGCAAGCCCGCCACCGATTTTAACGAGTTGGTTTTTTGTTGTGTCGATATCAATGATGGAAGAAAATGCTGCACCTTGTCCCTTCTTGTAATAATTCATGAAGTAGCCGGTTGGTTTCTTCAATTCAAAATCACCGGCGATAAGTTTATTTTTTGCATTCGAGATCTGAATAAAAACTTTATCGAAATCCTGTAGTTGCTGAGTATTTCCTTCCGGTTGAATTGGAATATTTTCGTCAGTGATGGCGGCAAGGATTTCCACATCCTCATTAAGTTTTCCGGAAAGCTGTAGATTCAAACTTGAGTTTACAAAAACATCCTGATTATTACCAAACGTTACACCCCTTGAAATACTTCCGCTACGTGTGAGCCCGGAAAGTTTGAATAATTCAGGCTCACGCGATTTCGCAGTATAGTAGAAAGGCAATTGCGAATTTGTACTGATTATCGCTTTGTTCTTGTGAGATATCTCCTTAGAAAACAAGAATGAGAATGCTCTGTATTTTATGACAACTGAATCAGTGCTGAGTTTTTTATATGATTCTGAATTTTTATTCCAGCGTAATATGGAATTGATAAAATCGAAGGTATAAGCACTTGTGTCCACTGATTGACCCAGAACAATCATACGGAATGTACCAGGGGCAATTGAAAAGGAGTCGATCTGTATACTGTCTGGAGCAATCGAAATAGTTTTCGTTCTCAGATTGCTCAGGTTTTGTCCAAAAGCGACTGAAATGAAAAATGAAAACAAGACTACAAGGCTTAACCGCATCCGGGCACTTTTGATTGCGTAAATTTAACGTATCCGTTGAATTCAGGGGCTTTTTGGGGAATTAGATATTAACGGAATAGGGGCTGATGTATTGATGGAACAGGGCTTATTTTTTGGATCAAAATCTATCCCTGACTAGGTCAATTTTCGAGGATGCTTGTACAGATATTTTGATTCGGTTTTCTTCTCGTGATCAAAATTGATTTCCCGCAATTTCCTTCCGTAATTATCATATTCAATTTGTTTTCCTCTTTCGTAATTTAGTTTAGCACCGTCAGGGAATTCCTGTCCAGACATTGTATTGGACCAGAATTCAGCAACTATTCTATTCTTTGAATCTGTAATTATCGAATCTCTGCTGATTTTAATTTCATTGAATGGATTGTACATTATATGATCAACCAGATACCCATTGTTGAAATAAATTAAAGTATCACGCATAGTAATTTCTTCGCTGTAAGAATTTGTTGTATCAATTATTTCATCAGGGTCTCTACCTGCAGAATTACAGCAACTACCTGAATAGGTAATTTTCCCTGAAATCTTCCCTTCGCGATTATAATTTGAAACTTCTCTGATGCTTTGATTAAAACTATCACCGAAATAATATTCTGTTAGATTTCCGTTTTTGTCATATTTGAAAAACCAGACATGCTTCTGAACCCATTCGTTGGAAAAGATATAATTTGAATCGACTTCGTCCGAAATTGAAAAAAATTGTGAGTTGTTTTGTTGCTTCAGTTCAGGGCTTTTCAGTTTCTTGATTGGCAGGTATGAAAATTCTTCTATCATTTCTTTTTTATCATTCTTATTATATGAGACCAAGAGTTTGCTGATTGTATTTGGTGTTCCGTAGTCCACGCGGGAAAGCAAACGTCCCTTTTCATCATAACTTCGTTTCGACTTTTGTATAACTGAGTTTCTGCCTCTTCGTTTTGCAATACGTAAAATTTCGTTGCCATCTTTGTTTACAGAACATTGAACAATTGTATCTGAATTAGCTTTTACACCAGTATAAATTTCAAAAAAATCTTCAACAGTTTCATCTACAAGTGGTGTATCCAAAGAAAGTTCATTGTAAGGAATTTCAGTACGAAAACCATATTGTGCTACAACGGAAACAGGAAGTAAGAAAAATAAGATTATATATTTCATCGGTTGTGCTTAATTAAAAAACAGGAATTTGGGTTTATCTATAAACCCAAATATAGCAAATTTGTATTATGGGGCTCAATTGTAAATTATCAGACATAACAAAAGAACCTAATTTTCGAATTGAATTTTTTCTGTTTGTTTTCAATAATCAGAAATTACATCAAATCATGTGCGACCCCTTCGGGGTCGTGGGGTCGGGTGTTTCATTCGTTTTTCTACAAATATGCGACCCCTTCAGGGTCGTGACATATTATCCCTTCTGGAACAATTCTTAAAAGCGAAATTAATATTTGGAAATGTGATTTCAGTTTGATCTTGGAAAACAGAAGCGTTGAAAATATTAATGTGTAATGTGATTTCAGTTTGATTTTAGAAAACAGAAACAGTTGCAAGACTAATAATTTGTAATGTGATTTCAGCCAGATTTTAGATAACAGTTTCAGTTAGTAACTGCCCGACCCTGAAGGGGTCGCACATTTGTAGAAACAAATTTACCATGCAATCCTATCGACCCCGAAGGGGTCGCACATGAATTGGAAGCCAGTTGCATTTTATTGAAAATGTTTAATTGAAATGTTAGTAGATTTTATACAACAGCAGCAGTTAGCAACAGCCCGACTCTGAAGAGGTCGCATATTTGTAAATAGAAATTAACCAACGAATCCTATTCGGTTTGATTTTTGACAACAGTATCAATTTGTAACTACCCGACCCTGAAGAGGTCGCATATTTGTAGAAAGAAATAAACATCGAATCCTATTCGGTTTGATTTTAGACAACAGTATCAATTAGTAACTACCCGACCCTGAAGGGGTCGCACATTTGTAGATTAGATTGTAACAACCATATCGTATCGACCCCGGAGGGGTCGCACATGATTTGGAAAACAGTTGCATTTTATTGAAAATGTTTAATTGAAATGTTAGTTGATTTTAGACAACAGTATCAATTCGTAACTACCCGAGCCTGAAGAGGTCGCATATTTGTAGATAGAAATTAACCAACGAATCCTACTCGGTTTGATTTTAGACAACAGTTGCAGTTCGCAACCACCCGACCTTGAAGGGGTCGCATATTTGTAGAAAGATATCAAACAGCATATCGCATCGACTCCGGAGGGGTCGCACATGAATCGGAAGACAGTTGCATTTTTTGAAAATGTTTAATCGTACGATCAGAATAGAAATCAAAAATTCAATTTGATAATTGAATTAATAAATGAAAGATAGATTGTATAATGGTAAGGTTTTACAATCATTTTGAAAGAAAATAAAAAATTGCCATAAAAAAAGCCGCTTCATTTCGAAGCGGCCCTTTCATTTCGGTTAGACGAAAATATTATTTGATTCCTAATTTAGCTTTTACCAGTGGCATAATGTTGTCACCTTCCTGTGCAAAGATCACTGATCCCAGACTTGTGTCAAAGATATAAGAGTAACTTTTTTCTTTGGCAATTTCTTTGATCGCATCTTCTGCTTTCTTTAATATCGGACCGTAGATCTCTTGCTTTTTGCTTTGGATAGACTCCTGAGCTGTCTGCTGGAAATCCTGGATTCTTTGCCCAAGATCAGTTAACTCTTTTTCTTTAGTTGCGCGGATCGCATCAGGTAAAGAATCTGCTTTTGACTGATACGATTGAAGTTTCGACTGGTATTCTGCAGTCATCGCTTTCAATTGTCCATCCAAAGACTCACCGAATCTTTTTAATGTACTATCCGCTGATTTTGTTTGCGGCATTAACTGAATCAAGGCTCCTGAATCGATATGCCCGAATTTTAAAGTCTGAGCAACTGCTGTCATTCCTGAGAATAACATTACGATTGCCGCAAACAACATTTGTTTTTTCATAATAGTGGTAATATAGGTTTAAATTATTTTTTAGGTTGATCAGCATCCTTATTTTCTCTCGTCGGAGTTCTAGGTGTTGTAGTGCCAGACGGAGCGCTTCCTTTTGCTTCTTTCGTTGCAGCTTGTGCCGGTTTGTAGCCCATTGCTAAAAGGATATCATTACTCTTGTCGTATTTTGGATTTGTATACAACATGATCAGATCACTCGATTTGTCAAAGATCACAGCATAACTTTGATCCGTTGCCATTTTCTTTACAGCATTGTAGATCTTATCCTGGATCGGCTTCACCACTTCTTGTTTCTTTTTGAAAAGATCACCATCGTAACCAAAGCGTTGTTTCTGAAGATCCTTTACATCTTTTTCTTTTGAAGTGATCTCATCCTGACGACGTTTTTTCATTTCTTCTGTTAAAAGAACTTGTTCCGCCTGATAAGCTTTGTATAATTTGTCGATGATAGCGTATTTATCTTCGATCTCTTTTTGCCAGGTCAACGATAAATTGTCAAGTGTTTGTTGCGCTGTTTTGTATTCAGGAATATTTTCTAAAATATATTCACTGTTCACATACGCATATTTCTGAGCGTTGGCAGTGCCCATTGAAAGTATTGCAATCGCTGCGAAAGCAATAATTCCTTTTACCATATTCATTCGTTTCATAACGGATGTTTTTTTGCTTGTCATTTTCATGGGAATCAAATTTATGAATTTAAAACTGTTGTCCAATTGAGAAGTGGAATTGGCCTTTATTTACACCCGGATCATTCGGAATTTCATCAAATCCGTAACCCCAATCCAAACCGAGTAAACCAAATACCGGAAGATAAATTCTGACACCCATACCCGCAGAACGTTTAGCGCTGAACGGATTAAATTCATTAAACTTTAACCAGGAATTTCCGCCTTCTGCGAAAGCAAGGAGATAAATAGTTGCTGATGGATTCAATGAAAGTGGGTATCTTAATTCTAAAGTGTATTTGTCAAAGATTGTGCCACCGACCTGTGCATTGTTGGCATTCCGCGGAGTCACAGAGTTGTTTGCATAACCTCTTAAAGCGATAATTTCCCGTCCATCCAGTGCATAACCGCTTAATCCGTCACCACCAAGATAGAATCGCTCAAATGGCGAAGCACCCACATTTCGATTATATAAGCCTAAGAAGCCATATTGGATTTTTGTGTTCAGGACCAGATTACCTGCAAGTTTCGTAAACCAGCTGGAAGAAAACTTCCATTTGTGATATTCAATGAATTTATACCGCTCTGCATCTGTCGCTGTTCTATAATCAATGTCGTTGAATAAAGAATATGGCAATGTAAACTGAAGAGTAAGCGATACAGTAGAACCTGTTCTCGGATAGATCGGTGCATCAACAGAGTTTCTTGAAATGGATTCCTGGAAACTCAGGTTATTCGAATAACCGTTTGCGAAAAGAAATGTTCCGCCATAATTGTTCAATACGTAATACTGATAACTTGCTTCAATATAATTTGTGAAATAATCATCCGGTTTTTTCAGACGTTTACCTAATCCAACTGAAGCTCCTGTGATCTCAATTGACTGACGATTTAATTCACCTTTTGAAACACCATTCGATTGAATAGATCGGAAGATGGAAACACTTAATGAATTCGGTTTTTTTCCACCTAGCCAAGGCTCAGTAAAAGAAGCATTATAAGATTGATAATATTTTCCATTCGTTTGCGCACGCAAACTCAATTTTTGTCCGTCACCGGAAGGCAATGGCGAATATGATGCGCCGTTAAAAATATTTCTTGCAGAGAAATTGTTGAATGAAAGACCAAGCGTTCCAACAAGCTGATTAGAACCATAACCTCCTGAAAGTTCTAATTGATCTGAAGGTTTTTCTTCTACTGTATACTCTATATCAACAGTTCCGTCAATTGGATTAGGTTTTGGATTAACGCCAAGTTTTTCCTGATCAAAATATCCTAATTGCGCAAGTTCTCTTTGTGTACGGATAATTTTCTCTCTTGAAAATAACTCACCCGGTTTTGTACGGATCTCCCGCATGATCACGCGATCGTTTGTCTTTACATTTCCTACAACAGTTACTTTATTGATGCGTGCCTGCTTACCTTCATAGATGCGCATTTCAAGATCGATACTGTCATTCTCTACATTTACTTCAACAGGTGTTACTGAAAAGAAAAGATATCCATCGTCCATATAAAGCGAACTAATATCACGGCCACTCTGGTTCATGAATAACCTTTCATCAAGTACACTTCCTTCGTAAATATCACCTTTTCTGATTCCAAGAATTGAATCTAAAACGTGAGATGTGTATTTGATATTTCCAACCCATGTGATATTGCGGAAATAATATTGTTTCCCTTCATCAATTGTGATCCGGATATCAACTGTTTTTTCATCGTGTTTGAAAACTGTATCGCTTACGATCTTGGCATCACGATATCCTTTATCGGTATACTTTGCTATAACCTTTGCTTTATCTTCCTGATATTTTTCGTCAAGGAACTTTGAAGAAGTAAAGATCTTATACCATTTCTTCACCTTCGTTTCTTTCATAGCCTTACGAAGTTTTTTGTCGGAGAAATAAGTGTTGCCTTCGAATTCAAGACTATGGATCTTGATCCTGTTCTTTTTATCAACGTCGATGATCAATACAACTCTGTTTGCAAAAGTTGAATCTTTTACTTCGCGTACTTCAGCTGTTGCATTAAGGTATCCTTTCTCAATATAAAAATCTACCACAGCAGTTTTTGTAGAAGCCAGTACACTTTCGGTTACGACTTTATCGCGTTCAAGTTTTATTTTCTCGCGAATTTTATCTGCATCAGATTTACTGACACCATTAAATTTAAAAGAAGAAAGTCTTGGACGTTCAGTTAATTTAAGTTCAAGAAAAATTGTTTTTCCCTGAATTCTCTGAACCAGAATCTGAATGTCAGAAAATAATCCTTGCTTCCAGAGATTTTTTATTGCGTCAGATGTTCTTTCACTTGGAACTTCAAGAGAATCTCCAACTGTTAATCCGGAAATACTGATCAAAACATTTTCATCAAGATATTTTGTGCCTGTGATAACAACACCGCCAATTACATACGTACCCGGATTTCCGTAGTCGATCGATTGGGTTTCACCGCCGATCTGTACTTGTGCCGAAGCGGTAAAGACAGAGATAGTCAGGGCAATTACTGCCAGAAAGCGTTTTATCATTTAGTGGGGGAGATTTGTGCACTTACCATTCCGAATCTTCTTTCCCGGTTTTGGTAGTCAAGGATGGCTTTGTAAAATTCTTCTTTAGTGAATTCAGGCCATAATTTTTCTGTAAAATATAATTCTGTATAAGCGAGCTGCCACAAAAGAAAATTACTGATGCGCGTTTCGCCACTGGTTCTGATCATTAATTCAGGATCAGGAATTCCATTCGTAGTAAGTGATGATGAGATAAGTTTCTCATCAATGTTTTCCGGTGAAATTGTTCCGGTTTTTATACCTGCTGCAATTTTTTTCATTGCATTGGTGATCTCCCAGCGTGAAGAATAACTCAATGCAAGAACAAGACTCATTCTGGTATTTTTAGATGTGTCTTTAATCGCTTCTGCTAATTCTGCCTGACAATTTCCCGGAAGTGAATCAAGATCACCGATGGCTAATAACCTGATGTTATTTTTATTCAATGTCTCTTTTTCCTGAGCTATCGTATGGACTAATAATTCCATCAATGCATTCACTTCCTCTACCGGACGATTCCAGTTCTCTGTGGAGAAAGCATAAAGTGTCAAAAATTTAATACCCAGTTCTGCAGCTGCTTCTGTAGTATCACGAACAGATTTAACACCATTTTGATGACCAAAAACTCTTTGTTCACCATGGCGCTCTGCCCAACGGCCATTACCATCCATGATGATAGCAACATGCTGAGGCAATTTTTCTGTATTTATCTGATCTTTTAGACTCATTTGCAAAATTAGAAAGCGGCGCAAGTTAATAAAATAGCCCTCTTTTTTAAGGAGTTGGAGTGATAAAATGTGTTAATAGTTTTTTAGTGAGTAGTAATTGGTAAGTGGTGAGTAGCAATGCTCGTAAAAGGGTCGAGTATCAATTTCAATTGAGCTTTTTAAGGCAATTTGTTAATGAGAATTTCTGTGAAATAAGAAAGCTGTGCTAATTACCACTCACTACTTACTACTCACCAGTTCTGTCAGTATCTCCTGAACTTGAACGGTTTACAAATATCTTTCAAAAAACTTGTCAATCGGAAATAGATGGTGACTCCACCAAATACGAACCAATCTTTATTTGTCGAATTTCCGCGTTGCTTGTAATTAAAGGTGGGCTGAATTAAAGTTGGGTCGTTGTAGATAAATGACCTGTTTGACATGATCATCGCAACGGTTCCATTTGCTGCCTGCAGGAGAGCAGGATCAGGGGTATGTTGTGCTTACATCATCAATATAGTCAGAATACGACCGACGGGCTCCACTTCAATTCCAACCCCAAAGCGGCCGACATTGAATTTTAACCCACCTCCGATAGGAATTGCAATTGCTGTCCTCTTATACTTTTTGGTTCCATTTATTCCCTGACCTTCAGTACCTAAAGGTTGTAATTCGATCAGATCGTCACCAAAATAGGCTTTCGGATTAAATGTGAAAATACTGATTCCTGTAAAAATATAGGGTGTAAATGGATAGTCGGGCCGTCCTGTTTCGTAAGGCAAAAAATTGAACTCTATCTGAGGCGAGAGTTCCAGAATATTGCTTTCAAAATGGAGATTTCTGTCGACTTCATAGGCAGTCTTTGCATAGGCATCGTCTCCTGAGATCTTTCCATAATTTAATTCAAGCTTCCAGCTCCAGCGGCGATCCCAGTTATGCCTGTAAAAAGCGCCGAAAGCGGGATGTAGGAAATCGGTATTGAATGTATGAGCGGAAAGTTCCCCTTTATAATTAGAGGCGCCGATCATTATTCCAAATTCATTGTATTGCGCTTTAACATTTGAAAATGAGGCAAATAGAATCGCAATGAGGCAATATTTTATAAATCGGATCGGCATGAATAGGATGGGTACAGAAGTCAGTTAACGGCTTTTGAACCGAAAAATTGAATGATCAGAATCGTGGCAAATTTCCTCTTCCGTTTGTTAGCTTGTAATTTAAGCTGAAAATCGCAACCATGTATGAGTCGTTTTCACGGGGATCTCCTCGCTGTGCTCCTGGATCAGTAATAAATTGAACTGAATGATTTGAGCGATCAGAAAGTTGCGCAGATAGTGGATTTGTGCCAGAATAATTGCTGAAATCGAAATAAGTTGTACTTACATCGTCAATGTAATCAGTGAAAGTTTTTCTGATGCCAAGTTCAAGACCAACACCCCAGCTTCTGTCAAGAGTATATTTAAAACCGATCCCCACAGGAACGCATAATTGAATCAATGAGTATTTCGTTCGGGTAGCGATAAAGCCTTGACCTTCTGTTCCTAATGGCTGCAGACGGACGACATTACCCTGATAATTGGTCTTTGGATCGAAATAAAATACTCCGGCGCCAACAAAAGCGTAGGTATAAATCTCATAGCCCTTCATCCCTTTTACTTTTCTCAACCTGTACCGGTGACCAACTTGTTCCTGCTGGAATGCACCTTCAAAGTTCAGGTTGAATTCGTATATGTCAGAGTAAAAATCGAGGTTCCGATAGTTTCGGAAATATTCTGTTGTTAGCTTATCATCTCCGGCAACACGTCCATAACTCAAATGAGATTTCAATGCAAAATAATTACTCAGTTTATATCGTAGTCCAACTGACAGTGCAAGACGGGTCATCGACCATTCAAGATCCTTAAAATAATGCGTTCCTATCTGGTTTGCTCCTCCTAATTCGCCTAAGAAATTGCTGATTCCTGCGCCAAAACTGAATTCATAGCGCTGACGCTTCCATCTCTGGGCTTCTGAAACGGATGGAATCAGAAGGATAACAGATATTATAACTAGTAATGCTTTCTTCATGAGTTAGCGTGAGATGGGCAAATATAATAAATTAAAAATATGAACACCTATACGTTAGATAAAGGTAAGGATGTTCCACTATTTTTTTATTTTTTCCTTGGATTTCTCTTACAAAGTAATCCCATTATTTTCAGTTTCTTGTGTCCAGACCCCAGTTTAACTTTTTCCTCAAAGTGTTAAGGAAATTTTCGGAATTCAATCGGACCAGATTTATATTAAAGGCTTCTTTCCTGATGGCAAGCTGAAAGCTGCTATCAATTGTTGCAGAGCGTGAATCCAGTGTTGCCATGAAATGCTGGCTCCGGCCCTCAACTTCCAGTGAGATCACATTTTTATCGGATACAACAATAGGTCTGACCGTCAGGTTGTGTGGTGCAATTGGTGTGATCACAAATGATTCGGATTGCGGAACAATGATGGGTCCGCCGCAACTCAGATTATATCCTGTTGAACCGGTAGGAGTGGAGATCATGATTCCATCGGCCCAGTAAGAATTCAGATATTCTCCGTTCAGATAAGTATGAATGGTGATCATACTTGAAGTCTCTTTCTTATGAATAGTAAATTCGTTAAGCGCAATATTTTCTCCTTCAAAAATCGGATGATTGGTTTCCAGACGAAGCAGCGTTCGTGCATCAATTGCATAGTGTCCTTTTGCAAGACTTTCAATTGCCATTTCAAGATTCTCTCTCGAAATAGAAGCTAAAAATCCTAGTCTGCCGGCATTAATTCCTACAACAGGAACATTCGATTCTTTGACAAGGAATATTGTATCAAGCAGAGTTCCATCGCCACCGATGCTAAAAAGAAAATCGGTATTACCCGAAAGATCTTTGCCGCTTTCAATGCACTCTACTGATAGTGGCAACTTAGCCTGAGTCCGCATGAAATCATAATATGGCTTATGCATGGATACAGTATGTCCACCTTTGATAAGTATGCTGATAATTCCTTCTGTGAGTTCGCCCTGACTACCGATACCGGGACGACCGTAAATACATATTTTCATGAAGTCTGATGACTGTGCATTTCTAAATTGGTGATGTAAAATGAAGAAAAAATCCTGATTCTCCTAATTTGTTACGGGAAAATTCAAGTCTGAAAATCATATCGTAATAAGTAACAAAATCTATACCTGCCCCATAACCATATTGCCAGCTATTATTCAGAAAGTTTGTCTCTTTGAATTGTGAATCACTGACATATCCGAAATCGGAAAAGAGATTCAGGTAGAACGCAAAAGGTATTGTTGCAAATTTATTAAGTGGAATAAATGATGCGTACACTTCTTTCTTTGGAAGCAATGTGAATTTTATTCCTGTTTTCATCAATGCAAAGTGCTCTCCGTCCATTACATAATATTCATAACCTCTTATAAAATCGCGACTGTAACCGAGACCTTTTGTAAAATAATATGGCATCTTAGATTGAAAAGAATATTTTGCACTCAGTCCGGCTCCGGCATGAAAACGTTTACTCAAAGGCCAGAAATGTTTATAATGAGTAACTGCATAAGAAAGATCTATATCATCATTCAGAAATCCCAGTCCGTTTTTTATTAATTCAATATCAAAATAATTTCCTTTCAAAGGATATACTGCAAGATCTCTGTGTTCAATTTTAAGAAAATATCGTAAAGTGGTATAATTTACTTCGTTACTACCTGCAAAATAATTCGGGTTCAGAGTAACAACTGTATCTTCAACATCAGCGTGACGATAAGCAACTTCAAAATTATGTGTAACATTCAATCCCGGTCTGTATGAATATACAATCGATCCACCTGCTTCTCTACGTGTAAAAATTTCTGAATCTTTATAATAAACGATCTTGTTTTCTTGTGTGCTTATGGATGTCTGATGATTTCTTGAATACGCCAGACTGAATGTAAGTCCGGATTTTTGACCTTTTGTAAGAGCGGGCAGACTGTAATAAAAACTCAACCGTTGTGTGTATCCTAATCGTGCTGTAACAGCAAGTACTTCATTTCTTCCTCTGAAATTATACCAGTTTAATGTCCCGCCATAAATAACTCTTGAAAAATCTTTAGTTTCCCACCACACATTAAAATTTCTTTCGGCAATTTCAAAAATTGGCAAAGGGAATACATACCAACGTTCAGTTACCAATATATA
Organism: Bacteroidota bacterium; assembly: GCA_016711505.1. Lineage (NCBI taxonomy): Bacteria > Pseudomonadati > Bacteroidota > Bacteroidota bacterium. Next base: position 141,889 of record JADJSV010000007.1, read on the forward strand.
AAAATTTACTTTATCTTTTTCCTGAAGCCATGTGATCTTTACTGAATTAAATAAGGATGTATTGTGAAGGTTCTCCTCACTCCGCTTGATGCGTAGACTGATATCTTTCAGTGAAATTGTATCTCCCGCTTTAAAAGTAAGTTCGCGATAAATGATCCTTGGTTTTGTGATCTTGTTTCCGATCAGTACAATCTGATCTGTTATTAATAAAACCGATGCTGAATCAACAGTAGTATTTGTAGTATCGGAAATTAATTCAGTCGCACCTTTAGAAAAGTTTGCTGAAAAGAGGAGTGAAAAGAATATGAAAATTGTCTGGCATGTCCGCATGTCTGATCATATCCCCAGGTAATTCATAAGTGAATCATATCTGGATTGCATACTATCGATAAATTCGCTTTGATGATAAAATTCTTTTACATAAAATCCGCGACGGTTAAATGAAGCAAGAATTCTTGAAAGCTCCTGCTGATTTATTTTCAAAGTCAGATCAAAAGTTTCATTTTCGGGATTTGGTGTCATATAACTACTCATGATCTTTGCACCTTCTGCTTCAACAAGTGTTGCTATCTCACTCAAAGAATAACTCTTTGCGCTTACTTCAAGTACGATCACACCCATTGCATCTTCAAAGATTCCACTGTCGGCGTAATGTTTTAAAATATCAGCTAATGTGATCAGGCCGATATAATGATCAGCTTCATCCAGAACAGGAATGATAGTAAGCTTATCTTTTGAAATTATTTTTACAACTTCGAAAACAGGTTTATTGAATTTCACAAATGGCCTGATCAATGGAAGCTTGTGTATTGCAAGCGGCTGATCAAGTGAACTGAGTTTTAAAATATCTTCTTCATTTGCAAGTCCAATATAATTCACGCCATCAACAATAGGTAAATGTTCCAGGCGGAATTCTTCCATCCAGTTCAAAGCCTTCAAACCGGTGTCACTCAGTTTTAGAGGTGGGTATGAATCATTAATCAGTTCTTTCGCAATCATAGTGGGTATTCGTTTACGATTATCTGAAAATAAGGTTTACAGATCTACTTCGGGTTTCAAACTTACGCAATTTTATCAGTTTGAGATTTTTATGCAATTTTATTCAATTTCTTTTAATCGTTTTGTTTTCACCAATATACAACAACTTGTGTACCATTCCTTTTCATTTCCGATCTTTATACTGATTTTTACATTTTACTGATGATGCAATGACGAAACTAAGTGTAAATATCAACAAGATCGCAACCCTGCGCAATGCACGCGGAGGAAATGTGCCTGACCTGATAAAAATTGCAGTTGACCTCGAGAAATTCGGTGCTGAAGGAATTACAATTCACCCACGCCCTGATGAAAGACACATTCGCAGGAAAGATGTGTATGATCTGAAACCTGTTGTTAAAACTGAATTCAATATCGAAGGCTATCCATCAAAAGATTTTTTGCAACTCATTAAAGAAATTAAACCTGCGCAGGCAACACTTGTTCCTGATCCGCCACATGTACTTACATCTAATGCAGGCTGGAACGCACGTGAACAAAAAACATTTTTGCAAGATTGTATAGCGGAAATTCATTCGTATGGAGTACGTTCTTCTGTTTTCATAGATCCGGATCCTGAAATGATGCTGCATGCAAAAGAAACCGGAACATCCAGAGTTGAATTGTATACTGAAGCTTATGCAAGTCATTATTCAATTGATAAAGCAAAAGCAATCGCTCCGTACATCACTGCTGCAAAAAAAGCTGTTGAACTTGGATTGGGAATTAATGCAGGACATGATCTGAGTCTGGAGAATCTGAAATATTTTGCGCAAAATATTCCACAGCTTTTAGAAGTTTCCATCGGACACGCTTTGATCTCTGATGCATTATATTTTGGTCTTGAAAATACTGTTCAACTATATTTACGTCAATTGAAATGAAACTATATTTTAAAAAAGTCGGCGAAGGAAAACCACTTCTGATCCTGCACGGATTGTTCGGAATAGGAGACAATTGGTCTACTTTGTCGAAGGCATTTGCTGAAAATGGTTTTTGTGCATATCTCATCGACCAGAGAAATCATGGCCGAAGTGAACATAGTTTTGATTTCTCCTATGATTTCATGGCGAACGATCTTAAAATTCTGATGCAGGATGAAAACCTGAACAAAGCAGATGTTATCGGCCATTCAATGGGTGGAAAAACTGCTATGTATTTTGCACTTGAATATCCGGAACTGATAAATAAAATGATCGTCGCTGATATTTCACCTGCTTATTATCCGCAGCATCACCAATCAGTTTTGTCTGCTTTGCATTCTCTTAATTTGAATGAGATAAAGAGCAGAAAGGAAGCCGAAGAAAAATTAAAAGAATCTTTAAACGATGATGGTACTATTCAATTCCTTCTGAAAAATTTATACTGGAAAACTGAAACACAACTCGACTGGCGTTTCGGTTTGCAGGAGATAGAAGAGAATATTGAAATGGTTGGTGAAGCTTTGCCCGGAACAAAAGTTATCGAAGTTCCTACTTTGTTTTTAAAGGGAGAACGATCTGGATACATTCAACCTGAACAGGAAGAATTAATAAAGACAAGATTTTCAAATGTGAAAATTGAAACTGTTCCTGATGCGGGGCACTGGGTACATGCGGAAAACCCGAAAGCGTTTTTGGACATGAGTCTCAGATTTTTATTAAAATAATCTGAGAAAAATCTGCGGGATCTGCGGGAGAAAAACACACAGAAATTCTTTCCCGCAGATCTCGCAAATCCCGCAGAAAATCCGCAGAGATCCCTGCGGGATCAGAAATGTCCAGCACCTTTTTATAATTATTACACAGATTTCAGAATTATTTATTTGCGATCTCGAAGAGATTTCTGCGGATTTTCTGCGTGTTCAGCGCAACTCTGCGGGAAATACTAAGCGTTGTCCATTTCACACAAAAAAAGGGCCTCCTTCCAGAAGCCCTTCACAAAATTAGATAACTTTTTTATTGAACATCAAGTGTATTTCTGATGATGATCTCTTTAGTTCCGTTGATGCCGGGCATTAGGTGCATGCGGAAAACCCGAAAGCGTTTTTGGACATGAGTCTTAAATTTTTATTAAAATAATCTGCGAAAAATCTGCGGGATCTGTGAGATCTGCGGGAGAAAAACACACAGAAATTTTTTCCCGCAGAACTCGCAGATCCCGCAGAAAATTCGCAGAGATCTCTGCGGGATCAGAAATGTTATGTTATTTTTTTATGTAAAATAAATACGACTGTCAGAAAGCTTTCATTTCAATCTCGAAGAGATTTCTGCGGATTTTCTGCGTGTTCAGCGCAACTCTGCGGGAAATACTAAGCGTTGTCCATTTCACACAAAAAAAGGGCCCCCTTCCGGAAGCCCTTCACAAAATTAGATAACTCTTTTATTGAACATCAAGTGTATTTCTGATGATGATCTCTTTAGTTCCGTTGAACTGTGTAAGAATTCCTGTAACCGATACTGTATCTGTTGGATAAGTATCACCAGAGAAGGATGCAAAGTTCGAAACATATAATTGAATCAAACCTGTTCCATCATTAATGTTATTGACACCAAATCCATAAGTTGTAGAAGAACCGGCAATGGTAGCTGTATTAACTTTTACCAATTGTCCTTCCCAAGAATTATAATTTGTGATCAGATCAGCAACGGTAGCTACTCTTGGTGTCACAACATTATTAATGCTTAAAGGGAGTGCATACCCAAGACCAACTGTAGCTAATTGAAGAACGCCCTGATATGTACTTACCGGAAACCCGCTAACAATAACTTCAAGTTCTGTTCCAACAGCAAATGTATGCGGATCGTCAAAGTGAATATATATTCCACCTGTGCTATCCTGAAGATAAAGATTGCTGCTTGTCAACATTCCTGTTGAATAATCAGAAGTAACAATTCCTTTAATTCTTCTTCCTGCAGGAACAGTTCCCCCTAAAAGCGAACGAACAGAATCAATTGTCATAAGGGTTGTTGTTCCGAAAGTTCCGTCGCAACGTGCATTTGGCATGTCTACATCATAAAGATCACGAATCTGCAATTCAGCATCGTTGTTGTAGATCGTGTATATACCCTGAATACTTCCATTTCCTGTTGGCGATTGAGCCATAGCGAAAGTTGAGAAGTTAGATGAGTAAACAATCATTTGATTTGGACTAGGCATACAATTGTTGATAGTCAAATTTGAACCTGATGTTGGCGCATATGTTTTGCCATAACTTCCCGGAGCGAATTCTACATTCTCAAATCTAACTAATGTGTTTGTCGGGATGTCAAGTGGGAAATCTTCTGCAGTTGCAAGATCATAAACTTTTGGAGTGATACTTAAACCCCATTGTCCTTTTACAAGATACTGGCCTAATAAATTTGCAGGAATTCTTCCAACAGGATTTGTCGGCGAAGTTCCAAGTTCAAAATTTCCACCGTTATTAGAAATGTAAAGTCCTTTACATTTCACAAATACACGGCGACCGATTGGGTAATCTGTATTAAAGTTAGTAACATCTACTGCAATAGCGATTCCTGAAGAATCCTGTTGAAGGATCATTTTTTTGTAGATGTTTCCGGATGCATCATCACCAACTACAATACCTGCTACAACGATATCTGAAGTGATTAACACACCAACAGAACCTGTTGCATACGCTTGTAATTGTTTTATCGAATGAGTAACTGTAATTGCCGGATCTACATTGGCAGTTGATAAATCATCATATTCCTTCTTAACACAAGAAGTGAACATAACCGCTGTAAACATCATTAAGATGATTGAGCGAAGGATTTGAGTTGATCTTTTCATTTGTTAGATATAATGTTTTGTTTTTTTTTCTGAGGATTAATTAAAACGCAATGTAATGCTGGCAAAATAAGATGCTCCGAAAGAGTATGCATATTTTGCAGGGAAAGTGTTAACATCATGCTCTTCATTATCGAAACGTAATTGTTCGAATGACCATGATGTCAATTCCTGATTGTCAAGAATATTTGTAACTCCTAAATTGAATACAAGGAATGTGTTTTTCTTAAGTGATTTGAATCTGTTGTTTAATTTCCATGAATAAAATGCTGATACATCCATTGTAAACTGTCCATCACGTTTTTCCTGTCCGAGGATCTGTGCAAATTTCGGTGAATTGCTGTCTACCAGATCAAGAGCTGATAAAGTACGGCGCGCCGGATTGAAATCTGTATAGATATTATCGAAGTAGTTGAAATTAACATTCACTGTCCAGTATTGCTTTGAACGATAAGTCAATCCAAGTGTATAAGCTGATTGAGGACCACCTGATACACGAAGGTTTTCTGAATAAACAACTTCGTTCTCTGCTAATATTGTGTCTTTGTTATCCTGTGTGATTGTTGCATTCATACGGTCACTGAAGATATACTGACCGATTGATGCTACTGCAGCAGCACTGAATCCTTTACCTAATTGCGCATCAACAGCAAGTTCTAAACCTGAATGAGTTTTTGAAATTCCTGTCAAAGTGTAGTTTACGAAAGTTTTGAAGTCGCCATGATAGAAAGAACGGGTATCTGTGATGTCGTCAAACTGTGTCATATAAGCTGTAGCGCGGGCTTTTACTCTTGGAGCACGGAAAAGGTATCCACCTTCAACAGATGTGATCTTTTCATTCTTAATATCTTTCACTGCAAGAGCACGTGTACGTGGTGAAACGTATGTGTTTTCAAACAAAGGTGCACGGTTAATATAAGCACCGTTCACATAAAAATAATTCCGGCCATTGTATTTATAAGTCACTCCGCCTTTGAATGCCGGATTTGTGAAACTTTGTTTTTTTGAATCGCCATATGAGTCGTCAGCAAATACTCCATTCCGTACATTACCTGTACGATAGAATTCGTCCATCGTAAACTGTCCTGCAAGGAAGAAATCTACTTTTGTATACTTCCACATTCCCTGTGCCCAAAGTGATGTTTTTTGCAAATGAGCTACGTAGTCGTAACCGTATCTATCACCTTCTCCTATTCTCTGATTTGGATTGTCAAGATTATTCTGAACTATTGAAGAGTCTTCAATTGACGTCTGATCGGCAAACTGATTTAAATCTACAAAATATTTTCCGCCTAAAAGATCTTCAACTTCTTTGTAATAATTCAGATCTTGTTTCTGATATGATAGACCCGCAGTAAATGTCAGCTTGTCGTTGATCTCAGAATTAAATGTTGAATTAAAACTAAAACGGTCTGCATCAGTTACTCTGTTTGAAATAACATATTTTGCTGTGTCATGAAGTTGATTTGCTTCATATATCTTGTCCCAGTTGATCTGACGCATTGATTCATTTGAGCTCAACAAATTTGCAAGCATTGTAGAATCTTTTGCATATGCATCCGGATTGTCGCCATAAGCAGGGTCAAAACTTGGGAGGTAACGATAATAATCCGGTCTTGGGTCAGCGGCATTGTACCAGTCAATTCCTGAAATTGTATTTTTTCCTGTTTGATAAGCAACTGCTGTTTCAAGTGATGACTTTTCGTTGAATTTCCATTCGTGAGAAAGAATAGCTATTGGTTGAAAATTATTTCCAACTGATGCATTTCTTTTCTTTCCGTCCTGATATCCCCAAAGTGGATTGTAATAATTTGATCCTGCGAGGTCATACATCTCCTGAACAACTGCTGTACTTCTTCCTGATTTTGTTTGTGCACCAAATGCTGTCAGTGACAATGAATGAGATTTGTTGATGCTTTTTTCTACCGAACCAAAGAATGAAGTTCCATCGTAGAATGTTCCGGGAATATATCCTTCATCTGCCCAACGACGTGAACCTGATACAGAATATGACCAGCCCTTTGCGCTTACTCCTGAACCGTATGTAACGACAAGACGATTATCGTAAACGCGGTTTGAAGAAGCATATGCAATTGAAAATTGTTTACGTTGCTTAGATGCACGGCTATCAATACTTGAACCGCCGCCAATTCCGCCAAATGCAAAATTTGCAGGACTTAATCCAAGTGAATTATCACGTGAGCGAACAACATCATTTAATCCTGACCAGATGTTAAATTCAACACGGCCATTTGCAAGATCTGTTACAACAGCCCCGTTCATGTAACCGGGAGCGTTATCGCCATCATATCCGCGGACACGGAAACGTGCAATGCTGAAAACGAAACTTGAAGCGGAATTGAATGGATCGCGTCCTGCTGAAAGCACACTTGATACATTGGATGAAGCACTTTCTCTGATTTCATCATCGGCAAGAGAAATGGTAGGAAGATCATTGGTTTCTGTAATCGGATTGGCAACAACAACAAATGTCTTGTCCATCGAAGGCTTATCCACAACAATTGATTCAGTCAGGAGGTCTGCATTCCCGTCAGAAACAACTATCGTTTGATTTCCATAAGGAACACCTTTCAGTTCATAAGAACCGGTAGAATCAGTTTGTGTTTCGATGCTTGTTCCTTGCACCATCACTTTGGCCTTATTGATAGGCTGATTCAATTCATCTTTTAAGACTCCTTTTATATTACCTGTTTGCGCAAATGCAAATGCAGGAATTAGAAAGATAAAAGTGAAAAGTAGTTTTTTGATTAAACTCATAGTTTCGTTAAATTGGTATTAGAAATATTTTTGGGGTGACAAAGCTAATCAATTTAGCAAAAGACCTCTAATGTAAGAGATTTATTCATATAATCGTAATAAGCTATTGTGAATCAGCAACTTTGTTCCGGTTTATTCGCAAAAATGACATTGAATTGACTTCAATTTAACATTTGACCTGAAATAGTTCAGTACTTTGGTTTTTGAAAGAATATGTGTGTTGACTGCTGTTTTATTTTGATTGCTTAGCTTTAATAAAATATTCACCTTGATTCTACTTTCAAAGACAATCGTTTTTGTATGTTTGTCACCCATTCAAAAAAACAATAGATGAGATTAAGAATAATTCTCGCAGTTCTTTGTGTTGTGATTCTATCAAGCGCAGGAGCTCAGAAAGTAAATTATAAAGTCGGGCTTTTGGGCTTTTATAATCTGGAAAACTTGTTCGATACGATCGATGATCCTGATATTAATGATGCAGAATACTTGCCTTCTGGTACAAAAAGATATACGAGCGAAATTTATTGGGATAAGATCGGAAATCTTGCGAAAGTTCTTTCGCAAATTGGAACTGATATTTCTCCTGATGGTCTTTCTATCATTGGACATGCGGAAGTGGAAAATGAAGCTGTGTTGCGCGATCTTGTAAATCATCCATTGCTTAAGAGTCGTAATTACCAGATCGTCCACTATAATTCACCTGATGTCAGAGGAATTGATGTTGCAATGCTCTACAATCCAAAATACTTTACGGTAATAGGAAGCGAAACGCTCTTCGTTCCGCTTTTTGATACTGATGGAACTCCACGATTTACACGTGATATTCTTTTTGTACACGGTAAATATGATGGTGAAGATCTTTTCGTCATGGTTGGTCACTGGCCTTCACGTCGTGGCGGGGAAGAAGTAAGTGCTCCCGGTCGTGCGAAGGCAGCAGAAGTTTGCAGAAGAAAAATTGACTCTTTAACTGCAATAAATCCTGATACTAAAATTGTTCTGATGGGAGATTTAAATGATGATCCTGTTAGCCCAAGTGTCGCAAAGGTTATAGGCGCAAAAGGAAACAAAGACAAAGTTGAACGTGGTGGAATGTTTAATCCATGGGTTGAACCATATCAGCAAGGTATAGGAACACTTGCTTATAATGATAGCTGGAATTTGTTTGATCAGATCATGGTATCAAGCGGATTTTTAAGTAAGGATCAGAATGGTTTTTTCTTCAGAGATGCTCATATCTTCAGTAAACCCTGGATGTTGCAAACAGACGGCAAGTATAAAGGATACCCAAAACGAACTTATGATTTTGATAATTATATTTCAGGGTATAGCGATCACTTTCCTACTTATCTCGTTTTATTAAAGAAAAGGCAATAAGCCAGATCTTGAAATTATTTTTCTTCAAAATAAATCCGGCTCATTTCAGCCGGATTTATTATTTTCGTCACCCAATAAAAAATTAAAATGTCAAAAGGCCCAATATCACAATTCATGGAGAAAAATTATCTCCATTTCAATGCAGCTGCTATGATGGATGCTGCTAAAGGTTATGTTACTCATCTGGATGAAGGTGGTAAGATGATGATCACTCTTGCCGGTGCCATGAGTACTGCTGAGTTGGGTATCTCACTTGCTGAAATGATCCGTCAGGATAAAGTTTCGATCATCTCTTGTACTGGTGCGAACCTTGAAGAGGACATTATGAATCTTGTTGCACACAATCACTATAAACGAGTTCCTAATTACCGCGACTTAAGTCCGCAGGAAGAGTGGGATCTTTTAGAAAATCATTACAATCGTGTAACAGACACTTGTATTCCGGAAGAAGAAGCTTTTCGTCGTTTGCAGAAACATATTTTCAAAGTCTGGAACGATGCTGAGAAAAGCGGTGAACGATATTTTCCACATGAATATATGTACAAAATGTTGTTATCAGGTGATTTGAAACAATATTACGAAATCGATCCTAAAAATTCATGGATGCTTGCTGCAGCAGAAAAAAATCTGCCTATCGTAGTTCCGGGTTGGGAAGATTCTACAATGGGAAACATTTTTGCATCGTATGTGATCAAAGGAGAAATGAAAGCGACCACTATGAAAAGTGGTATTGAATATATGGTTTGGCTGGCTGACTGGTACAGACAAAATTCAGGTGGAAAAGGAGTTGGATTTTTTCAGATCGGTGGCGGTATTGCCGGTGATTTTCCAATCTGCGTTGTACCAATGATGTATCAGGATCTTGAATGGCATGATGTTCCATTCTGGTCTTATTTCTGTCAGATCAGCGACTCTACTACAAGTTACGGCTCTTATTCAGGAGCAGTTCCCAATGAAAAAATAACCTGGGGAAAACTCGATATCAAAACACCAAAATTCATCGTCGAATCGGATGCTTCTATTGTGGCGCCGTTGATGTTTGGGTGGGTTTTGGGGTGGTGACCGAAGGTCAAGGTTCAAAGTTCAAAGTTCAAAGTTCAAAGTTGGCTTCGTAGGCGCCTACGAAGCCAACTTTGAACTTTGAACTTTGAACTTTGAACCTTGAACAAAACTTATTTCCATGTACAGATGAATTTGTACCTTTGCACCTTCAATTGAAGAAAGGTAAATGGACAGATTTTCATATTTAGGAAGCGCTGATGTTGCTCAGATAGACGACTTATACAAACAGTTTCGTAACGATCCGGCGAATGTGACGGAAAGCTGGCGGAAATTTTTCGATGGATTCGATTTTGCACGGACAAATTTCGCAGAGAATGGTCATTCTACTTCGGATGTTATTCCGGAAAATGTTCAGAAAGAATTTAATGTCATCAACCTGATCAACGGATATCGTTCACGCGGACATCTTTTCACAAAAACGAACCCTGTTCGTGAAAGAAGACAATATACTCCGACACTTGAGATCTCTAATTTCGGATTAAATGAGTCAGATCTTGATTCAACTTTTCATTCCGGATCATTGCTCGGAATTGGACCGGCTACTCTCAGAAGTATTATAGCACATCTTGATCAGACGTATTGTGCAAGTGTTGGTGCTGAATATAAATATATCCGGACTCCGGAAATTGTTGACTGGCTTGAACAGAAAATGGAAAGCAGTAAGAACACAGCTCCGTTTTCAATCGATAAAAAAACGCAGAATTCTTTCTAAGTTAAATGAAGCCGTTGCCTTCGAAAATTTTCTTCATACAAAATTTGTTGGTCAGAAACGTTTTTCTCTTGAAGGTTGCGAAACACTTATTCCTGCACTCGATGAAGTTATTGAATGCGGTGCAGAAATGGGAATAAAAGAATTTGTGATCGGTATGTCGCATCGTGGCCGCCTGAATGTGTTGGCGAACATCATGGGAAAAACATATAAAGAAATTTTTACTGAGTTCGAAGGGTTGGAATATGATGAGCATGAATTTTCCGGTGATGTAAAATATCATCTTGGTTTTTCAAGTGATGTTCAGACTTCTTTAGGAAAAGATATTCACCTGAGTGTTGCACCTAATCCTTCGCATCTTGAAGCTGTTGATCCTGTCGTTCAGGGAATCGTACGTTCTAAAATTGATAATACACCGGGTGGCGATGAAAATCAGATAGCTCCGATTCTCATTCATGGTGATGCTGCAATTGCAGGACAAGGAGTTGTGTATGAAGTGATACAAATGTCATTGCTGAAAGGTTATCGTACCGGTGGAACAATTCACATGGTTGTGAATAATCAGATCGGATTTACAACTAATTATACTGATGGCAGATCAAGTACATATTGTACTGATGTTGCTAAGGTGACGCTATCTCCGGTCTTCCATGTGAATGGCGACGATGTAGAAGCGCTTGTTTATACAATACAACTTGCTATGGAATTCCGTCAGAAATTTCATCGCGATGTTTTTATCGATATTCTTGGTTACAGAAAATATGGTCATAACGAAGGTGACGAACCTCGTTTTACACAGCCGCTTTTATACAAAGCAATAGCTGCGCATAAAAATGCAAGAGAGATCTACAATGAAAAACTTTTATCGCAAGGCGAAGTCGAAGCGAATCTCGCACGGGAAATGGAAAAATCTTTCCGTGACATGTTGCAGAACAGCCTTGATGTTGCAAAGCTTGTGAAGAACAAACCCGTTTCTGAATATGCAGAAGGTAGCTGGAAAGGATTACGCCTTTCAACGCCTGACGATTTTAAAATGAGTCCTGAAACAGGTGTTGATCTTAAAACACTAAACACTATTGCAGAAAAAATTACATCTCTTCCGGGCGATAAAAAATTCTTTACTAAAACGGTAAAGTTATTTGAAGACAGAAAGAAGATGGTGAAAGAAAACCGTCTGGATTGGGCAATGGGCGAATTACTTGCTTATGGTTCGTTGTTGAATGAAGGATTTCCGGTTCGTTTCACAGGACAGGATGTAGAGCGGGGAACTTTTTCGCATCGTCATGCTGTAATACAGATGGAGGATTCCGAAGAGCAATTTACTCCGCTAAATCATATTGAAAGTGGTAAACAGGCGCCGTTCAGAATTTTCAATTCACTGCTTTCTGAATATGCTGTTTTGGGATTTGAATATGGTTATGCTTTGCCAACTCCTAATTCACTTGTGATCTGGGAAGCACAATTCGGTGACTTTAATAATGGCGCACAGATCATCATTGATCAATATATCAGCGGTGCAGAAGATAAGTGGAACCGGATGAATGGTATTGTGCTTTTGTTGCCGCATGGTTATGAGGGACAAGGTGCAGAGCATTCAAGTGCACGAATAGAACGTTATCTGAATTTATGTGCGGAAAATAATTTACAGATCGTAAATTGTACAACTCCAGCGAATTTCTTTCATGTGTTGCGTCGTCAGTTGCACAGACCGTTTCGTAAACCACTTGTGATCTTCACGCCGAAAAGTTTGCTTCGTCATCCACGATGTACTTCTTCCATGAATGATCTTGCCAAAGGCCATTTTGAAGAACTCATCGACGACAGTTCTGCTGATGCAGCAAAAGTGTCCAGAGTTATCGTTTGTTCAGGAAAAGTGTATTATGATTTACTTGAACAAAAAGAAAAAGATCAGTTGAATACTGTTGCTTTAATCAGAATGGAACAATTGTATCCATTCCCTGTTGAGAAATTGAATAACATTAAAGCAAAATATAAGAATGCAAAAGATTGGGTATGGCTGCAGGAAGAACCTGTAAACATGGGTGCCTGGTCGTACATATTGCGAATGACGAATGGAACAATGCCATTCAGAGTTATCTCCAGGCCGGAAAGTGCTAGTCCGGCCACCGGTAGTTACAAAGCTCATGAGCGTGAACAAAAAGAGTTATTAGCAGAAGCGTTTAAAAAATAATTATTATACCTATAATTTTCGAAGTTATGTCAGTAGTTGAAATGAAAGTACCAAGTCCGGGTGAATCAATAACGGAAGTACAAATTGCTAAATGGATCAAGAAAGACGGCGATTATGTTGAAAAGGATGAAGAGTTATGTGAGATTGATTCAGATAAAGCAACCTTGACTTTAAATGCAGAAGCTTCAGGTGTAATTAAGATCCTTGCAAAAGAAGGGGAGACAATTGCTGTAGGTTCAGTTGTTTGTTCAATTGATACGGAAGCAAAAGGTGAAAAGCCAGCCGCCAAAACCGAAGAAAAAGTTGAAGCGAAAGTTGAAACAAAAGCAGAATCAAAACCTCAGTCTGCAACTAAAACCAAAGAAGAACCTGTAACAGTAAAAAAAGATCAACCTGTTTCTGAAAAGACATATGCTGAAGGTGTTCCTTCAGTTGCTGCAGAAAAAATTCTTCGTGAAAAAGGAATTGCTGCTGACAAGATAGAAGGCACAGGTAAAGGCGGAAGAATTACAAAAGCAGATGTACTTAATCCGAATATCATTGACATGAGTACACGTGGCGGAAGAAATGTTCGTCGTGAGAAAATGACAATGCTTCGTAAAAAAGTTGCTGAACGTTTGGTTGCAGTGAAACAGGAAACTGCAATGCTCACAACATTCAACGAAGTTGATATGAGTGCCATTATGAAAATCAGAAAACAATACAAGGATGTTTTCAAAGAGAAGCATGGTGTAGGGTTAGGCTTTATGTCATTTTTTACAAAAGCTGTTTGTGAAGCATTGCTGTCATTTCCTGCTGTTAATGGACAAATTGACGGAACTGAACTTGTTTATCATGATTACTGCGATATTGGAATAGCGGTAAGCGCGCCGAAAGGTCTGATGGTTCCTGTGATCCGTAATGCTGAAAGCAAATCGCTTGCTCAGATTGAAACTGCAGTGAATGAACTTGCAACAAAAGCCCGTGATGGAAAAATTACTTTAGAAGAAATGACCGGTGGAACTTTTACCATAACTAACGGTGGTGTTTTTGGTTCAATGCTTTCAACACCGATAATCAATCCACCACAATCAGCAATTTTAGGAATGCACAACATAGTTGAACGTGCAGTTGTAGTTGATGGAAAAATTGAAGTGCGCCCAATCATGTACGTCGCCCTTTCATACGATCACCGCATCATCGATGGCCGCGAATCAGTAGGCTTCCTCGTTAAAGTAAAACAAATGCTGGAAAATCCGACTTTGATGCTGTTTGGCGGAAATGATCCAAATCGCACGTTACTCGGATTATAACGAATAACTAATAACTAATAACGGGCGTTGTAGCACATTAGATTCTTGCTACAACGCCCGTTATTCGTTATTAATTATTCGTTATTAGTTTACAAGGCTTCTGCAACCACCTCATTCACCTCAGGTACCAACTGTTTAAGTAATCGCTCAATTCCCGATTTAAGAGTTACGGTTGATGATGGACATCCGCTGCAAGAGCCTTTCATTACAACAGTTACAATTCCATCTTCAAAAGATTTAAAATGAATTGCACCGCCGTCTTGTTCGACTGCGGGTTTTACATATTCTTCTAACGCTTCAATTATTTTTGTTTCAACTGCTGAAGCTGTTTTTGTTCTTTCAATTGTTGGATCCGCAACCTGTTGATTAGGTCCGGTAAAAACTTTTTCATCGTTTTCGAAAAAGTTTTTCAGAAAAGTTCTGATGATAGGAATCAATTCATACCAATCGAGATCGTTCGATTTGGAAAGTGTTACGAAGTTTGAACTTATAAAAACAGAAGTAATTCCGCTGAATGCAAACAGTTGTTGAGCCAATGGTGAATTATGCGCTGATTCTTTAGAAGTATATTCAACGCTGCCTTCTTCCAGTAAATATCGATTAACAACAAATTTCATCGCCGCAGGATTTGGTGTCGCTTCTGCGTAGATGTTGATGAGGATTTTTTCCGAAGTGGTTTGACAAGGTCAGGTTAAAGTCAAAAATCTGCGGTTATTCGGTATTTTGGGGAAATAAAAAAACGTTTAAAGGAAGATACATATTTCACTAGTTTTATAACCATTATACCCTTATTTTTGATGTCTAATTTCAAGAGATGGCTTTAATTGTTTAGCCTAATCCGAATTCCGTATCCGAAATCAAAAGTATGAGGCGTCAGGTTGATTTTTTAATTATTGGGTCCGGTATTGCCGGTTTAACTTTTGCATTGAAAGTTGCTGAATTTGGTAAGGTTCTGATCATCACCAAAGCAAATGCTGATGAGACGAATACCAAATATGCACAAGGTGGAATAGCCGGTGTTTTACAAGCTCCCGATTCTTTCGAAGAACATATTAAGGATACATTGATTGCCGGTGCAGGTTTGTGCGATGAAAAAGTCGTGCGGACTGTGATTACCGAAGGTGCTGACCGTATCCGTGAGATCATCGATTGGGGAACGCGATTTGACAGAGATGAGAATGGTGAGTATGATCTTGCAAAAGAAGGCGGACATAGTGCAAACAGAGTTTTGCATTACAAAGATGCAACAGGAAATGAAATAGAACGTGCATTGCTTGCACAGATCAGAAGTCACCCGAATATTTCAATGTATACGCATTACTTCGCTCTCGATATTATCACTCAACATCATTTAGGCGAAGAAGTAAAACGGTCGAATCCGGATATACAAAGTTTTGGTGCATATGCACTCAATTTACATACCGGCGAAGTTGAAACAATTCTTTCTAAAATAACTTTAGTTGCAACAGGTGGTTCCGGACAAGTGTATCGTTCAACAACTAATCCAGTCATTGCAACCGGTGATGGAGTAGGAATGGTTTATCGTGCAAAAGGTATTGTGAAGGACATGGAGTTTATACAATTTCATCCGACAGCTCTATATAATCCGAATGAACATCCTTCATTTTTAATTACCGAAGCTGTCCGTGGAATGGGCGGTATACTGAAGACAAAAGATGGTGCAGAGTTCATGCAAAATTATGATGAAAGAAAATCACTTGCTCCACGAGATATTGTTGCCCGCGCGATCGATAATGAAATGAAAGTCCGCGGGGAAGATTTCGTTTATCTTGATTGCCGGCATATTGACCGTGAAGAATTCAAATCTCACTTCCCGAATATTTTAGCAAAATGTAATACACTTGGAATCGATCCTTTTACTGCAATGATCCCTGTTGTTCCTGCTGCTCATTATCAATGCGGAGGAATTGTAGTTGATCTTGATGGAAAAAGTTCGATCAATAATTTATATGCTGCAGGAGAATGTTCCTGCACAGGTCTGCATGGCGGAAATCGTCTTGCTTCGGATTCTCTGCTTGAAGCACTTGTGTATTCTCATCGCGCAGCAGCTGATGTTATAAAAAGAGTAGGGGCAATAGAATTTAATACAAATGTCCCTGAATGGGATTCAGAAGGTACAGTACAACCGAATGAACTTGTCTTAATCACTTCTAATTTGCGTGAATTGCAGAATGTGATGAGCAATTATGTTGGTATCGTGCGATCTGATCAGCGATTGAAACGGGCAATGGACCGATTGAGAATTATCTATGGTGAGACAGAAGGTTTGTATGAACGAACGATCGTTTCACCTCGCCTCTGTGAGTTGCGTAATCTGATCACAGTTGCTTATCTGATCGTGAAATCTGCGCAAGCAAGAAAAGAAAGTGTAGGACTACATTATTCAACCGATTATCCACCAGTCGAAAAATTGATCTCATGAAACGAAATGAACTTCGTCTTCGAATTTTTGAAGAACATACACCTGAATCTTTTCTTCAGTTGGCATTGGATATTTTTAATTATCAAATTGAAAATAATTCTTTCTACAGAACTTTTGTAGAAGGATGTAAAGTGAATCCTGAATCAGTGAAACAACTTTCAGATATTCCATTTCTTCCGGTTGAGTTATTCAAGACGAATGAAATTAAGACCGGTAATTTTCAGGAGCAGGCAATTTTTCTCAGCAGTGGAACAACCGGAAGTGTTTCTTCAAAGCATTTTGTAAAGGAACTTGATCTGTATGAAGAATCATTTATCAGAACGTTCAGATTTTTTTATGGAGAGCCTGAGGATTTTGTTTTTCTTGCATTGCTTCCTTCATATCTGGAACGATCAGGTTCGTCATTAATTTACATGATGGAAAAACTGATCTCTGAAAGTAAGGATCTGCGAAGCGGTTTTTTCCTGAATGAATATGATAAGTTGAAAACTCTGCTGATGAAATTGCGGGCAGAAAATAAAAATGTTGTACTGATTGGAGTAACCTATGCTCTTCTTGATTTTGCAGATCAATATAGCCTTAGTTTTCCGGAATTGAATGTAATGGAGACCGGTGGAATGAAAGGCAAACGGAAGGAAATGATCCGTACAGAAGTTCATGAATTGCTGAAGCCTGCCTTTGGAGTGAAATCTATCCATTCTGAATACGGAATGACAGAAATGTTGTCGCAGGCATATTCCAAAGGGGAAGGAGTTTTTCATACTCCTCCATGGATGCGCGTATTAATACGGGAAATGAATGATCCGATGCAATCCGCAGAAATGGGTAAAAGCGGAGCAGTGAATGTTATCGATCTTGCCAATCTGGATTCATGCGCCTTTATTGCAACTCAGGATCTTGGAATATCGCATAGTCCTACTTCGTTTGAAATCATCGGAAGATTCGATTTCAGCGATATCCGCGGTTGTAATCTCATGGTAGAATAAATTTAATGTGTACTTTTGGCCTCTCAATAAATTACAATGAATAAGACACGCCGTTTCGCCATCATCTTTGTCTCAGTTGGTGTTGGAAGCTTAATTTCAATTTACCTCATTCAAAAACGAATGGGAACATTAAGCAAACAAGATTATATTAATCTTGGATTCAATTTTTTCTTTTCAGTCGCAATGGTGGTTGGAGTTTCGATTTTGTTGCAGAGGATGAATAATAAGTACGATAAGGAGCAAGGAAAAAAGAACGAATAGCTAATAGTAAATAATGAGTAGCTACAAAACACCCAACTTCGTTACGAAACAATAGTTATTCGTTATTAGTTAAATTTTATTCAACTGTTACCAAGTAATAATTTTTCTTTCCTTTCTGCGCCAGCAAATATTTCCCTTTCATCAAATGCTCAGCATTAACATTTAATTCCGGGTCTTCAACTTTTGTTTTGTTGATTAGCACACCGCCGCCTTGAAGCATTTTTCTTGCTTCGCCACGTGATGGAAAGATCTGAGTTTTGTCGGAGAAAAATTCAATTACGTTTATTCCGGAATTCATTTCTTCTTTTGAAATTTTTACTTGGGGTACACCTTCAAAAACGGAAAGAAGATCGTTCTCCGATAAATTCAATAACGATTCTGCTGTTCCTTTTCCGAAAAGAATTTCCGATGCTTCAACTGCTGCATTATAATCATTTTCTGAATGAACTCTGATCGTAATTTCTTTTGCAAGTTCTTTTTGAAGCAGACGCAGATGCGGAGCTTTTAAATGTTCTGCTTCGAGTGATTCAATTTCTTCACGTCCTTTCAAAGAGAAAATGCGAATGAAAGTACTACAATCTTCATCAGAAGTATTCAGCCAGAACTGGTAGAATTTATATGGTGAAGTTCTTTTTGGATCTAACCATACATTTCCGCCTTCTGTTTTACCGAACTTTGTTCCATCGGCTTTCTTTATAAGCGGAGTCGTTAAAGCAAATGCTTCACCGCCATCTTTACGACGGATCAATTCTGTTCCGGTAACAATGTTTCCCCACTGATCGGAACCACCCATTTGTATTTTTATTCCGTGATTCTTCCACAAATAGTAAAAATCATATCCTTGTACAAGTTGGTATGAAAATTCTGTAAACGACATTCCGGTTTCCATTCTGTTTTTAACGGAATCTTTTCCCATCATGTAATTGATGGAAATATGTTTTCCGACATCACGGATGAATTCAAGAAAAGAGAAATTCTTAAACCAATCGTAATTGTTTACGATCTCTGCTGAGTTTTCACCGCAGTTAAAGTTCAAAAATTTCTCCAGTTGTTTTTTCTGACTGTTCAGATTATGCTGAAGTGTTTCTTCATTCAATAAATTCCGTTCAGCCGATTTACCTGAAGGATCACCAACCATTCCTGTTGCACCACCTACCAAAGCAATCGGTTTATGTCCAGCATTCTGAAAATGAAGCAAAGTCATGATCTGAACCAGATTTCCAACCCCCAACGAATCAGCAGTGGGATCAAAGCCGATATACCCTGTAACCATTTCAGAATTAAGTAATTCCTCAGTTCCCGGCATCATATCGTGCAGCATTCCCCGCCAGCGTAATTCTTCAATAAAGTTCTTCATTTTCATGGGGCTAATGTAGAGTTCAAAATTGAAAGTTCAAAGTTCAAGGTTCAAAGTTCAAAGTTGTCTTCGTAGGCGCCTACGAAGACAACTTTGAACTTTGAACCTTGAACTAATTGAGATAACTTCGCCCCATGATCCTAATCACCGGCGCAACCGGCCTCGTCGGAGCCCGTTTACTTTTTGATCTTTCAGTGAATGAAAGAGTAAAAGCAATGCGCAGGATTTCCAGTAAAATGGATGTCGTCAACCGGATTTTTTCTGCTGATCCGGAACGTTTGAAAAATGTTGAATGGGTTGAAGGTGATGTAAACGATATCTTTTCACTTGAAGATGCTTTTGAAAATGTTGATGTGGTTTATCATTCCGCAGCATTGATTTCATTTCTTCCATCGGAAAGAAATCTCATGATGAAAGTGAATGTGGAAGGAACAGCCAATGTTGTAAACATGGCACTCGATAAAAAAGTGAAACGTTTCTGTCATGTAAGTTCTGTTGCTGCACTTGGAAGAATTGCAGGTAGTGAAAGCGTTGATGAGAACAATGTCTGGAAAACATCTTCTGAAAATTCAAATTATGCCATCAGTAAATATGGTGGTGAAAGAGAAGTGTGGCGTGGAATAGAAGAGGGGCTTTCAGCTTTTATCATTAACCCAACAATCATTATTGGTCCGGGCGACTGGAATTCGGGAAGTTCTCAAATGTTCTCGTCTGTCAATAAAGGATTGAAATTTTATGCAACCGGCAGTACGGGTTTTGTCGATTACCGCGATGTTTCCAAATGTGCAATTGAACTCATGAATAAAGGTGTAACCGGAAAACGTTTCGTGATCAACGGTGAAAATCTTCCATATCAATTTGTATTCGACAAAATTGCCGAGGGATTAAATAAACCAAAAGCAACAATAAAAGTTACTCCATTAATCGCCGAACTTGGCTGGCGCGCCGAAGCATTCCGCAGTTTTATTATGCGTGATAAATCCATGGTCACCAAAGAAACAGCGAGAAATGGAAACATGCACTGGAAATACCTGAACGAAAAAATAAAAAAGGAAATCGGAATTGAATTTATTTCTATTGAAAATTCAATAAGTCATACCGCATCACTCTTCAAAAACTAAACACTTTACTAAGAAAAAAGTCACTTTTCACTTTTCACTTTTCGTTTATTTCCCGGCTTCACTCTCCGCTTGCATTCTGCTCAATTGCGTAATCACTGAATCGTATACTTCTTCAAGCAAAACAGGATTTTCGGTATAAAATTTCATGCTCTTTAAAAAGTCTTCACGCTTAATGTTGTGCTGTTTTAAAATATAATTAATATACTCTTTGTTGTTGTAAATTGATGAGTCTGACAAGACAGCATTGGTTGAAGCGGCTTGTGCAATATGAATGTCTGATAAAATTTCCTGAAGATCCTTCATAGAAAGTACACCTTCCGGAACATCAGGTTTTTTCTTGCTGCATGCAACCAGAGTTATAATCAATAATAAAATTGCGAAGATTTTTTTCATCAGTTCAATCCTGTAAACGCTAATCGCTGACCTTTATTTGACTCATCGAATTCATTGTTATCAAAAACCAGATTTCCATTCACAAATGTTTTTTCAATTGTTGAACGGAAAGTGTAATCTTCAAACGGACTCCATTTACATTTATATAAAATGTTCGATGGTGTAACTTTATATTCTTTATTTGGGTTGATCAGGACAAGATCAGCATAACATCCTTCACGAATATAACCGCGGTCGGGAATTCCGAAACATTCAGAAAGTGCATGCGAGGTTTTTTCAGCTATCTTTTCAATCGAGATCTTCTTGTCATGGTAATGTTCCATCAATGACAGCAATGCATGTTGCACTAATGGTCCGCCTGATGGCGCTTTGAAGTATGTCTGCGATTTTTCTTCCAAAGTATGTGGAGCATGATCAGTGGCGATGACGTCGATCTTATTTTCAAGTACGCCTTTTAATATTGCGATCTTATCTGCTTCCGTTTTAACGGCAGGATTCCATTTGATCTTTGTGCCCAATCTATCGTAATCACTTTCGTCAGAGAACAAATGATGAACGCAGGCTTCTGCAGTAATTCTTTTTTTACCGAGCGGAATTATGTTGTCAAATAAATCAAGTTCTTTTTCAGTGCTGATATGTAAAACATGCAAACGACTTCCTTTAGACTTAGCAAGTGCTACAGCATAGGAGGAGGAAAGGTAACACGCTTCAGTGCTTCTGATCTGCGGATGCATCCACATTGGAACATTTTCTCCATACTGATTGCGGGCTTTTTCCATATTGTGTAGGATAGTCTTCTCGTCTTCACAGTGAGTAGCAATCAGCATTTCTGAATTTCCGAAAATTCTTTCAAGAGTTGAAGGTGCATCTACAAGCATATTTCCGGTAGAAGATCCCATGAAGATCTTTATACCGCAAACAGTTTTTGGATTTGTGCGCATGACTTCGTCGTAATTGTCGTTGGAAACACCCATGAAGAATGAATAATTCGCAAGGGATTTCGATGAAGCAAGATCGTATTTGTCCTGCAGTAAAGCCTGTGTCAAAGTGTTAGGAACGGTATTCGGCATTTCCATAAAGGAAGTAATTCCTCCGGCAACAGCTGCTTTTGATTCAGTATAAATATCTGCCTTATGTGTTAGACCGGGTTCACGAAAGTGTACCTGATCGTCAATCATTCCCGGAAGTAGAAAATTGTTTTCTGCATTTATAATTTCAGCATTTGGTGATGAAATTTCAGAAGCAATTTTTTCAATCCGTCCGTTTTTTAAAAGCACGTCTGAAGAAAAGATCTTTCCTTCGTTTACGATGCGGGCATTCTTTATAATATAGCTTTTCACTTCTTATTCCATTTAGGATATTTCCTGAAAAGGCTCTGCCATTTCATCTGTATTACTCCAAGTATAGCCTCTTTAAATATTCCTTTGCTCATTTTACTGGTTCCTTCTGTCCTGTCTGTGAAAACGATCGGCACTTCAATCAATTTGAAACCGCATTTTATAGCAGTAAATTTCATTTCAATCTGAAATGCATACCCTTTAAAACGAATCAAGATCAAGAGGAATGGTTTCTAAGACTTTTCTTTGGTAACATACAAATCCTGCTGTAGTGTCTTTCACTCTGATACCTGTTATTATTCTAACATAAACAGAAGCATAATATGACATCACAACTCTTCCTAAAGGCCAGTTTACAACATTTGCCCCACGAATATATCTCGATCCGACCGATAAGTCGCCGCCTTCGTCTTTACAAGCTTTGTATAACCGGATCAGGTCATCAGGATTATGAGAGAAGTCGCAATCCATTTCAAAAATGAAATCATATTTTCTTTCAATTGCCCATCTGAAACCGTGTATGTATGCGGTACCTAATCCGAGTTTTCCTTTTCTTTCTTCAATGAATAATTTTCCGGAAAATTGCGGGATCAGATTTTTTACAATAGCTGCTGTACCATCGGGTGATCCATCATCAATTATTAAAACATGGAATTCTTTCTCCAGAGAAAAAACCTTCCGGATCATTTTTTCTACGTTCTCTTTTTCGTTATACGTAGGGATTATGACAAGTGAATCGCTCACAAAATTTTTATGAAAGGCGAAGATATGTAAAAAAATCGAAAATCGAGATTCGTAATTCGGGATTCGAAGCTCGTTGATATTAGCCTTTTTACTTTGAATATTCAGAACAAATGGAGGATTTGCAGATCGAATAAATGTGATGTTTTGACGTAGCCTTATTGTCACAGGATTACATAAAATTTCTACATTTACAGCATGAAATTATTCGTTAAAAACATAGAGGGTTCAGTGAACGAAGTTTTACTTGAGTCTATTTTCCGTCAATTTGGAGAGATCGTCGATACAAAAATTGTATACGATAAAATTACCTGGGAATCTAAAGGCTTTGGGTTCGTTACTTTCAAAAAGAAAGAAGATGCAGAAAAAGCAATGGTTGGTTTGGATGGTAAAGAATTGGTTGGAAAGAAAATTATTGTTATCGAAGCGGTAGAAAAAAAATTCTGAGGAAAGCGAGATGCCGTCAAAGCGCAGATTTTTTCTACTTCCTTTTTTTTTGATGGTGTTATTCCAAAACAATTGCATTGGACAGTTCACAGAGGATATAGAAAAGAGTTTGCGCACAAAACCAAAATTCTTCCTCAACCTTGCTTCTTACAATACATTTATTGATGGTGACTTTGCCAGCTTTGATGGTATAAAGACCGGCGTTACGTTCGACAAAAAAGTAAGGTTTGGGATTGGATATTTTGCATTGGCAAATAATGGTGTGGTAACAACAATTTCAGTTGATGAAGAAAACTACACATTCCAGACTAACGGCCAACTGGAACTTTATTATTTCAATTTATCTGCTGAATATTTTTTCTATCATGAATTCCCCTGGCAATTTTCAGTAATTCCATTTAATCTGGCTTTGGGATCTGCTCACTACGAGTATATCAGCAGAAACTTATCCAAAAGGGTCAACGGACCTTCGGAATTTATTATACTCTACCAGCCGGAAGTTACTGCACAATATAATGTCTTACGTTGGTTTGGCTTCGGAATCTCTTCAGGATATCGATTCGCTTTGCTGCGCTCAAAAGAACAAACGAAAAAACTGCCAGGATTTAATTTTTCTATCGATTTCAGACTATCGTTAGATGAATTGTATTACGAATTGAGGGGTTCAAAATAATACGCTCCTGTTGGATTTCGTGAGATTCAAACCCTTACTTTTGCCATATATGATCAATCCTAATTTAGACCCTTCCGGCGATCAATTGAGTTCAACTGAAAAGGAACTCGATAAAGTCTTGCGACCGCAAGGTTTTGATGATTTCACCGGACAAGCTGCCATATTGGAAAATCTGCAGATCTTTGTTCAGGCAGCTAAGCAACGTGATGAGGCTCTTGATCATGTTCTTTTACATGGACCGCCGGGATTAGGTAAAACTACATTAGCATACATTCTTGCAAATGAGCTTGGGGTAAGTATCAGAACTACTTCCGGCCCTGTCCTCGATAAACCCGGCGATCTTGCCGGATTGCTCACCAATCTGGAACCGAATGATGTTTTGTTCATTGATGAGATCCATCGGTTGAGTCCAGTCGTGGAAGAATATCTTTATTCGGCGATGGAGGATTACAAGATCGATATCATGATCGAATCCGGTCCGAATGCAAGATCTGTTCAAATAAAAATAAATCCTTTTACATTGATCGGTGCAACGACACGATCCGGTTTACTGACTTCACCGTTGCGCGCACGTTTTGGAATAACAAGTCGACTGGAATATTATGATGCAAAACTTTTACAAAAGATCATCAAACGTTCTTCACAATTACTGCGAACAGAAATAATTGAAGAAGCTGCTTTCGAAATTGCAAGAAGGAGCAGAGGCACACCACGGATTGCAAATGCACTACTAAGAAGGGTACGTGATTTCGCACAGATAAAAAGTAATGGTGTCATTGATCTTGATATTTCCCATACTGCATTAGCAGCATTAAATGTCGATCAACACGGCCTCGATGAAATGGATAACAGAATTTTATCTGTCATCATCGATAAATTCAAAGGTGGTCCTGTCGGACTAACAACCATTGCCACAGCCGTCAGCGAAGAAGCCGGAACAATAGAAGAAGTTTATGAACCGTTTTTAATTCAGGAAGGATATCTTAAGCGAACTCCGCGTGGTAGGGAAGCGACGGAACTTGCCTATCGGCACTTGGGGAAGAAATACGTTGGACAAGCGGGAGGGCTCTTTTGAAGGGAAGTGGAATGAAGTAGAATGAAGTGAAAATAAGTGGAATGAAGTGAAATGAAGGAAATGAAGTAGAAAGAAGTGGAATGAAGTTAAAATTAAAATAAGTGAAATGAAATGAAATGAAGTGAAGTGAAATGAAGGAAATAACAGGAATGAAGAGAGTAAGGGGATGAAAGCTTTGGATGAAATAAATACATATATAATAAGGAGATTTTAAGAGGAGAGTTTTGAAATAATTTTTTTAATAAAATAAGACCATTTACATTCATGGAAAATTTCTTTTATGAAAGCTCCGAATGTTTGTCTTGATAAGAGTGTTGAATTTTCCATTGCAATTATTAAATGCACAGAAAGAATTGCTAAAGAAAAAAATGAATATGTTTTAACAAAGCAATTGCTAAGATCCGGTACATCGGTTGGCGCAAATGTTTCTGAATCTGTATACGCTCAGAGCAAACCAGACTTTATCCATAAACTTTCTATCGCTCTAAAAGAAGCAAAAGAAAGTTTCTATTGGCTGAAACTTTTACACACGACAGGCTACATGAACCAATCAGAGTTTGAAAACATAAAATCTCTAAACAATGATCTTTTAAATTTACTTTCCAAAAGCATCAGAACTTCAAAGGAAAATTTTACCCAAGCAAATTCACCCAATCCAAAATCACCAAGGAAATAATTTTTTTCCGTAAAAGAAATTACTTTTTCTTTACTTCATTCCATTTCATTCCACTTCATTCCACTTCATTCCACTTCATTCCACTTCATTTTACTTCATTCCACTTCATTCCTCTTCATTTCCCCTTCTTCATCCTTCCACTTTCTTGCAAGCGCTTTTTGCAAAAGAAACTCAATCTGCCCATTGACACTACGAAAATCATCAGCAGCCCATTTTTCGAGCTGCTTGATGATTTCGGGATTGATTCTTAGAACGAAAGCTTTTTTCTCCGCCATTGGCTAGTTATTAATTGTGCAATGTGCCTGTGTTGATAACAGGATTTACACTTCTGTCACCGCAAAGAACAACTAAGAGATTACTCACCATCGCTGCTTTTCTTTCTTCGTCAAGGTCTACGATCTTGTTTTCTGACAATCTCTTCAATGCCATTTCTACCATTCCTACCGCACCTTCAACGATCTGTTTACGTGCTGCAACTATTGCTGTTGCCTGCTGGCGTTGAAGCATTGCATGTGCAATTTCCTGTGCATATGCCAGGTGACTGATGCGCGCTTCTAGAACATTGATACCTGCTGTTGCAAGGCGTTCGTTCAATTCTACGACAAGCATTTCATGAACTTTTTCAGGTGCGCCGCGCAAAGTAATTTCGTCGTCATTACTTTCAAGATTATCGTAAGGAAATGAACTTGCAAGGTGACGGATGGCAGCTTCGCTTTGAATGTTGACGTACATGTTGTAATCATTCACTTCGAATAAGGCTTTTGATGTTTCATTCACCTGCCATACAATTACTGCAGCTATCTCAATAGGGCTTACCATTTTGTCATTCACTTTCAGGAATTGTCCGTTCAGGTTTCTTGCGCGGAGTGAGATAAGTTTTTTACTCATCAGCGGATTAACCCAAAAAAATCCGTTGTCTTTCACAGTGCCTGAATATTTACCAAAGAAGACAAGTACTCTTGCTTCATTCGGATTTACGATCATGAATCCTGGTGTGATCATAAAAAACAATAAACCGGAAATTATTATTCCCAATGGATATTGCTCATTAATAAAATAAATGCCGCCGATAACAATGGCGAACAAAAGAGCTAACATCAGAAATCCTGATGATGCTTTGTAGTTAATTTCTTTGATCATTGTGGTTGATATTAAAATGATATCACAAAGGTATCACTAAAAAAACGAGAAAGTCAAGGAAATTGGAAAATATTTTTAGGGGGGGGGTGAAAAGTGAAAAGTGAAAAGTGAAAAGTGAAAAGTGAAAAGTGAAAAGTGAAAAGTGAAAAGTGAGGAGGTTTGAGGAGTTAAGGTGTGGTCGCAACTTAACAAGAGCGTGGCACCTTAAACCCTTAAACACCTTAAACCAATTTATTTCCAAACTATATGGGAAAAGGAATAAATTTGCCGGATGGATATCAGAAAACACGAGAATTCACAATGGATCAAAGACGAAGCTTTACGGCTGGGTTTTGACTTTTGTGGAATTTCAAAGGCTGATTTTCTGGAGGAAGAAGCTCCCAGACTTGAGCAATGGCTGTTGCAGAATCGTCATGGAAAAATGGCTTATATGGAAAACCATTTTGATAAGCGTCTTGATCCGCGGTTGCTTGTACCCGGAGCTAAGAGTGTGATTTCTCTTTTGCTGAATTATTACCCATCAGATATACAAAATGAATCTGCACCAAAGATCAGCAAATATGCATATGGAAAAGATTATCATTTTGTGATAAAAGAAAAGCTTCAGGAATTAGTTGCTTCAATCGAAGTGAAAATTGGTAATGTTGAAGGAAGAGTTTTTGTTGATTCTGCACCTGTGCTTGACCGTGCCTGGGCTAAAAAAAGTGGATTGGGTTGGATTGGTAAGAATGGAAACCTGATTAATAAAGGAAGCGGATCATTTTATTTTATTGCAGAAATAATTTCAGATCTTGATCTTATTCCTGATGGTGCTGTAGAAGATTTTTGTGGAACATGCACTAGATGTATAGATGCCTGTCCAACGGATGCAATCATAAAACCATATGTTGTCGATGGAAGCAAATGCATTTCTTATTTCACCATCGAACTAAAAGATGAAATTCCAACAACAGTAAAAGGTCAATTTGAAAACTGGGTTTTCGGCTGTGATATTTGTCAGGATGTTTGTCCGTGGAATCGTTTTTCAAAACCACTCACAGAAAAAAGGTTGAATGCCAACAGAGCATTACTGGATCTGAACAAAGAAGAATGGTATGAAATGACAGCAGAGATTTTTACAACAATATTCAGTAAGTCCGCAGTCAAGCGAACGGGATTTCAAGGGATAAAAAGAAATCTGGAATTTATCAGGAGTGAACCTTCCTGAAAGCGTCTATGATAACATCGCTGTATGTAGCGAAAGTAGCTACACACCATAATTTTAATAACCGACGTTCATCTCTTTTAAGCAGACGAAGAGATTTGATCAACTCTTTACGAAAAAGGTTTCTATCGAAACTCACTTTCGTGAGAATTTGCTTTGTATACTCGAACATGGTATTCGGTTTAGCTTTTGGTCTGTCTAAATTATCATATTCCATACGTAATGTCAAGCGTTTTATTGAATGTGAGTGTTAAACATTTTAAACTGCTAATTATCAGAGATATTCTTTTTTTAACTAAAAAAGACGATTTTCTGTGACAATCGGTTGATAACACACAACTAAAAGGCCTTTTGGCTTCATTCGCTCCAGCGGAATGTGCTCTGGTCTAATCCGGCCAGATCCAATACGCGGTCAATTACTGTGGCTGCAAGGGCTTCAAAATCTTTGGGCTTGCTATAAAAAGAAGGGGAGGCCGGACAAACAATTCCACCGGCTTCTGTGACGGTTTTCATGTTGTTCAAATGGATCAAACTGTAGGGAGTATCTCTGACTACCATTATTAACTTTCTTCTTTCTTTTAATATAACATCTGCAGCACGGGTAATAAGGTCATTTGAAATTCCTGTTGCTATTCTTGCCAGCGTGCCCATACTACATGGACAAATTATCATTGTATTGTATTTGGCAGAACCACTGGCGAAAGGAGCAAAGAAATCATTTTTGTCGTGAATTTTGAATGGGATCTGATCATAGTTTTTATTGCCAAGTTCATACTCCCAGACATCTTTTGCATTACTTGAAAAAACTATGCCTACAGTTTCGATCTGATCTTTCAGTAATAAAAGTTTATCGAAAAGTACTTTTGCATAGATAGCTCCGCTGGCGCCGGTAACTGCAACAATTATTTTGTGTTTTTGAGAATTCATAGTTGAAAAACAAAGGTACGTTGAAAATGTTCAATGATTACCCGACCTGCATTCAAGTTTGGATAAAAAGAATCTGCGAAAAATCTGCGAGTTCTGCGGGATCTGCGGGAAAAATTTCTTCGTGTTTTTGCTCCCGCAGATTTGCGCAGAATGCGCAGAAAATCCGCAGAGACCTCTGCGAGATCATTCAGGTCAATTGAATTCTATAAATTTAATCTTAAAAGAAATAAATTTTATTTCCGGAGGAAACTCTGAGGATTTTCTGCGGAATTTGCGAGATCTGCGGGAAAAAATTGCTGTGTGTTTTTCTCCCGCAGATCTCCCAGATCTCACAGATTGAATTTAGATTTTCATTTTTTCACCATTGCCGGTAACTTGTCTTTTTCCAAATTTCCTGAAAAAGTAAAGCCCAATAAATGCTCCGATAGAATTTGCAAGTGCATCCCTGATATCACCTGATCTACCTATGAAAACGGTAGTCTGAAGCACTTCTACTAATGCACCGTAAGAAATACTTAACAATACTCCCAAGCGAATAGCATTTGCTCTTAATCCCGGAAAACGATCTTGACGGATAAATCCAATTATCAGAAGATAACTTTGAATACCAAAAAGGATAAGGTGTACGATTTTATCAGGACGTAACCATTCCAGAAATGATAGTTTTGGGAAATTGCTACCGGGAAGACCACAAAGGACAAGTATCAATATTGCCCATAGAAAAGCAGCCCTATTGTATCGCCAGAACATGAATTATGCGTCTACGCCAATCAGTTTTTTGTAATCAGCAGCAGACATAAGTTCGCCTGCTTCAGCAGCATTACCCATTTCTACCTTGATCATCCAGCCATTTCCGTATGGATCTTTATTTACAGATTCCGGATTCTTTGTAAGTCCGCTGTTGAATTCAGTAATTTTTCCTGAAACCGGCATAAACAAATCAGAAACCGTTTTTACGGCTTCTACTGTCCCAAATACCGCTTCTTTGTCTAAAGTATCACCTTCCGTTTCAATCTCTACGTAAACGATATCACCCAATTCGCTTTGCGCAAAATCAGTGATTCCAATCGTAGCTGTATTGCCATTAATTAAAACCCATTCGTGGTCTTTTGTGTATTTCAGGTTTTCAGGGAAATTCATATTTGTATGTTTTTACAAACGTATATATTTTTTTTCAGATTTCAGCGGCTAGAAGGAAAATCGTGAATAGAGATTAGTAATTAGAGATTTGACGGTTTCTAATTTCTGATTAATGATCTATTGTCGAATTAAATAAATACAAGTACCTACAAGATCCATCCCACATACAACCCAATCCGTACATTCATATGAGTTTCTTCGAATCTGTCTCCATACCCGAACCGAAGTGATGGTTCTATTATAAAATGTTTTGCTGCTGAATAGCAATAACCGGTAGTTATACCCGGACTGAAGAATTTATTGATTCTGGTGGTGGTAAATTTTCCTTCGTATTTTATGCTTTTATATAAATTATATTCCAGATATGCCCCTCCGTAAAATGACCCATTTACATTCTCGCAAAAATATTTTACTATTTCCGGACCACTTCTGAATTCTGTTGTAGAAAAAAATCTGTCGCTAATATGTTCAGTTCTCGCATGAAGACGAATCGAGTATTTTTTAGCCAGTGAAAATTCCAATCCGGCAGTAATACTTAAATTATTTGGTTCAATCAATGTTGCAAGTAGGTCCAATACATCTGTCCGAATGACAAATGTGCTTGAAACTTTTTTAAAATCCGAAGTCGTTGATGAATCTCCTGATTGAGTTGAACTTTCCTGAGCATATGAAAAACTGCAAAGAGTCGTAAAGACGACAGAGAAAAATATTTTCAAGCGGTGCGTTTGTGTGAGATCCAGAACGCATGTATTTATGGGAATATTTTAATCTTTTAGAAAATTGGTAAGTAGTGAGTGGTAATTGGTGAGTAGCACCAGTTTCAAATTTCAGACTATCATCATAACACAAAAATAGAAAGAGGTCATTGGTTATTTCCAATGACCTCTTTCTATTTTTGTAATGCAAACGATTTCAATTTAGTATTCAGTGCTACTCATCACTCACCATTTTACTGCGCCAACGTAAACCTGATCGCTATCCCCGCATTCGTATACGAAGTCGGATAACTTGTTGATGTAAATGGTTCGTTTGAACTGAAGTCGTAGAAAGCTCTTACATTAAAGCGGTCGTTCACAGGATAATCTGCTGAAACTTTTACACTCAACGTTTTTGTTCCTGCACTTGGCTGATTTGTTCCTTCAATCACTTTACGTAAAATGGTTGTATTCTCGCGAAGGTTCAGATCAACTTTAACAGTCATGTCGTTGCTTAGTTTTTTCTTGCCGCCAATTTTGAATGGAAGTGTTACTCGTTTGAATTTATAACCAAGACCAATCGTGTATTCAATTCCTCTTACCTCTGTCACCTGAATATTGGAATATGCAAGGGTAATTGTCCGGTCACGCTTGATCTCAAATCGTGTCTGTAAACTATTTTTCCATGTCATATCAAAGCCGATCAATGGAGCTAATTGTTCGCTGATCGTAATTTGCTGGATGTCGTATTTAGGAATGAAGTTCTGTGCTGTATCAAGTGCTGATGGGAAATTGTTCATTTCCTGATACAATAAATTCCGTGAAAATGAATTGACACTGAATACAGAGCGGTATCCATGACTAATCGTCAACGATTGTAAGAACGATTGCACGAATTTCAGTTTCGATAATCCATCATACGTCACTCTCCAGTTTGGCATAGGTATGATATCCCTGAAATTCTTCGTCAGTGAACGCGATGGTTGTCTGCCTGAATAAGCGCTAAGGAATGAATATGTAACAGCATCCTGTTGCGTCTGACCATAACCTTGTGCATATGGAATAGGTGTAGCTGACCCTGCAGGATTTGGATTATCCAATCCTAAAATATTGGAGAAGGATTGAATGTTATTTACAAATTGCGTGAAATTTTTATTTGAATAATCAGCCGCATCTGTTACAAAATGTGTATTCCATGTAAGATAGGAAGTAGAGAATGTTCCTGTTTCAGTGGGACTCAATGACTGATATATTCCTTCTGTCGGACTGTATTTGTAATATTCATTATGATTCAACGTAAAGTTTCTTGTGGCTGTTAATTCAATTTTGAAACTCTTGACAGGTTCAACAGTGGCCCGGAGATTTAAAGCCTGAACCTTTGTTGTAGTATAAAATGAATTCAGCGAAGTATCTTTTGTCAGCCAGTTATACCGGATCGCATCGGGTCTGGGGTCTTCCTGACTACCGAATAAGAATCCAACTCCGGGTGCATTTACTCCCTGACTGTAGTTCCAGTCTTGTCCTATCCAGTCTGGTCTTGGTTTGAAACCCGGTAATAAAATACCATTCGTTTCAGAATAACTTCCGGTTGCTGTCTTTATCATCATCAAAGTCTTTACAACTCCTTTGACAATTGGTGCGAATATCGATTCCTTTTTCTCTGTACTGTCTTTAACAGTCTTCAAAGAATCGCTTGGAAGTTTGATCTTTGGTTTAGGTGCAACCGGTTTTGGTGGTGTCGGCGAGTTGATCTTTTTAAGATACGGAATCTTGTTGTAAAGAGTAGCGAATGTCAGACTGGCATTGTATGTCCAGGTCTGAGAATTTGAAATTGTATTTCCCCAATCATCTTCTACAAATTTTCCCGTAGTATCAATTACCCGATCCCTACCTGTCCAGTTATACTCTGCCCCATAACGCACACTACCGGAAACAAAATCAGTCAGCGGTAATTTGTTGAATGGAACATTGTAAGTTGCATTTGAACCATGGTGATAATCTTTCAAGCGACCCAGATTTTTTAGACTTGTACGAATGGAATCTCTTTCTTCTTCTGTATCAATTTTTCCAATTGGTTCGTCAATGATCGCTCTTGCATTTGCGTTGAAATCAAGTTTCAGTGATTTGGTAAGATCCCAGTTTAGTCCATAGGTACGTGTCATTAAAAATGTTTTAATGTACGTTGGAGTTAAAATGAATAACTGTCCGCTGTTGTTTCTGAGTTGAGACTCAGAATATGTTCTGTCAAGTTGTGCACGGAAATTCAATGCACTTGGAAGCGGATTAATGTTTACATCCTTGATCAGACGGAGCCAGTTTGAGCTTAATGTTTTTGACTTCGATTTTTCAAAAGGTGCAAAAGGTTTTGAACCACTGCTGAAATTATATCCAATTGCACCGGAATATGTTTTTAATAAATAATATTCTGTATTGTAGTTTCTCTGGAACTCTTCAGTGTAAGCGTAATTAAAGTTCAGATTCTCCACATCATAAATATGCGGTTTCGCGCCTTGCTTGGTCTTTACTTTCCTTACCTGAGTAAAGTTGTAACTTTTCTTCTGTGTGTATTCTGTTACTGTCTGATTGATCTTATCTACTGCTTCCGGATTCGGAGCAGCGTCAATAGCTTGTGTAAGCAATACATCAGGATCCAAAGGATTGTATTGAGGTTTTACGATCTCTTCCGAATAACTGAAGAAGGCAGGAATTTTAATTCCTGATTTTTCCGGAAGGAATTTTCCTAATTCTATACTTGTGCTGAGTTCGTAAGATGATTTGTCAAATTTATCTCTCTCGCTAACTTTCGATTCTAAAGCGCCCCAGCCTGCAGTGCTGTGGAATCCTGCAATGTTGAAAGTTCCCAGATCAGCAAGCTTTGCACTCATCTTTGCCGTCGCTGCCCAGCCGCCTTCTTCATTGAAATCAGATAAACGTAATTCATTTACCCAGACTTCTCCGCAGATCTTTTGTCCGGTTCCATTCGGATCTTTTGGATTTCTGATTCCGATCATGATCGATCGAACCGCGGCTAAGTTAGGAGTACCTTTTACGGTAATTGTTCTATCGCCGTCTGCAATTGTGAAAGGCGTAAGCAATGTGACAGTACTATTCGTTGTCATTTCATTGTTACGTCGAAGTTTTGCTGTGATCAGTTTTTCCAGATCGATCTCCAGATTATTTCCTTCCGGCCAGATCTCACTTGGACTAAGCGTTCCTGATGGTGAAATGATCAGTGGTAAATCATATTCGTAATAGTTTTCATTGAAGTCGCTACCAATACGCACAAAGACATGCATATCGCCATTGTTCAATGCAGTTGTATTTACATTTGACTCAGCATGAATAAACATTTTCAGTTTCTTATATGCTCTGAAATCAAACTGAGTATTTCTGTAAGCTCCTCTTGCATCACCATCTTCCAGTTCGCATACACGAAGTGATAACGACTGCTCATTCAGTGTTGCCAATGCAGGTGCGCTCAGATCACGTTCTTGTTCAATTCCCGGAGGTAGAACATAGTTGATTGGTTTACGTGCACCATTTTCTTCAATGCTTACAGATGAAATGTCAAACGAAGTCGATCCCGGAGTTTCAGGTGTCGGACTATATTCACCCGGATTCAGCAATGAAAAATTGTATCTTCTCCATTCACCTCTGAGAAATTCAAGTTTTGCAAAACGACAGATGACAGGCGTTTCGAAATCTTTCATGAACATTCTGATGAACTCTACATTCGTAAGTTCAGGTGTTCCGATAGTTTTATCCGGTGTCTTAATTGGAATTTTGAACTGATACCATGTAATCGAGCCGGTTGTATTATTTGCCAATGAAACATTGTTCGTAGTTATGGCATCGGTAATATAATTCTGACCAACGATCATATTACCGGGTTTTAAAACTACTTTATACTGAAAATAATTCTCTCCGGTATTCATGTTGTTGTCACGGTTGATGTCTTCTATATCCGGATAGTTAGTGGCTTGAGAAACTTCATTACCATTTGGAATCGAGTTTCCTTCCATGCCGTTCCATCTTTTATATCGTTCCAGTGGTGAAGCATTAGCAGGTGTGTAATCATCTGCAAGGAAATATTTGTAATTATCTGCCGAAGGGTCATCTGTAGCCTGTAAATATGCACCTGATGTAGTTGTCCAACGTCTTTGCACTTCATCCAGATATGTGCTGAAATAATTTGCTTCATTTGCATCACTCAATCCGTCGAGACCAACGTCTTGCTGTTCACGGCTAGTGACATTATTGTCAAATGCATTTACAATGGATTGAATTGTCGGATAAACTCCCCAGGGAGAATTTTCTGTTGTGTAATTATTTGTTCCTGTTGCAGGTAAACCATTCTCGAAGCTCTTATGATTGTCTTTCAGGATATCTTCTGAAAGAGAACCAATATTAAAATAAAGATCGCCACCGGTACCATTATTCAATGAACTGTCTGCAAAAGGATCCATCATCCAGAACTGAATAAATTCAATGTTATTGGATTCAAAATCTACTGTTTCAATCTTCCGCATAATTCCACCCCAACGAGTATCAGGTTCTTCAAGCGCTCCGTTTATATTTAAACCTCTTGAAACAGGAGTTGGAAAAACATCATAGTTGTATGGTCCGCGTTCTGATGGATAGTATGCAACGTTTAAACAAGTAATTGTCTGCGGACCGTTTGGATTGGATTTGTTTGGAAAAATTTCTGCTTGCGGGACTTCGCGGACATAGTTATTACTTTGGTCATCAGCATTAATATCAGAGGGTGTTGAATTTTGTGTTCTCTGAAATAACGGATCAATGTAATACCAGGCAATTTTTGCACGGTTTAAACCTGATACAACAGTATCAGCCGGTGACGACAAAGAACCCTCGGGAAACATTGCAGGTTCTGTTTGTCCTTCCGGAACACTGGCAAGATACCAGAAGCTCGGTGACTTCATGTCCAGCGGAGTAATGGCTCCTTCAAAATCATCTACATAAGAGGTACCGGCTTTCCCAATCGCTCCTGAGTGGCCCGGAATCAACTGTGCAATTTCTCCACTGAATGTAAGTGTGCTGACTTCTTTTGTACTATAGAATGGAAGTTTGTCAAGTAGTTTTGTAAGGAAGCGGGATTCTCTTCTGTAATTTCCATCTAATCCCCAGACAACATTGGAAGCAGGCTCATCACCAACATTTACTTTTTGTGTAAGTGGACGCTCATACATGTGCATGAATGTTCCACCAATTTGAAAATCTTTGTTGAATGTATATTCGAGTCGTGTCCCTAAAATTGTTTTTGTCTGTAAATTGAAAAGGGAATTACTTTCAAGTTTGATCTCCAAAGGTGTGTTTGATCTGAGATAACTTTCATTCAGGATCTTTACACGGCCTAAAGTATAATCTACTGTGTAGTCAGTATTTTCAACAAGTTGTACAGCACCTGCCATTACTTTTACTGATCCTTGTGGAATATTCACGGCATTCAAAGGAATATCAGATCCTGTAGAAGACTGATAGGTACCTTTCATTGTAAATTTATTTTTCTCGGGTTGTTGTTGTGCTGCGGTTTTTGTTGAATCGTATAAGGCATCGTAGGCATACCTGTTTGGCAGTGTTCCATCAGATGCACAAAACTTTGATCTTAAATACGAACCGAATGGTTCTCGAACAGGAAATATTATTCGTCCGGATTGTTTATTAATAGTTATTCCGTCAACCCAGTCAAATACACCATCAGGTTGAGGATCACCATTTGTATTGATATCGTCGAGATTAAATAGCTTAATCAATGGAACGCCCCGAACATCATCGCAACCTGCTCCGATGTAATTAATATTTCCACCGATTCTGTCATCTTGATAAAGAACATCAAGACGGAAGTTTTCTGGTGCAATATTATAACCTCCTAGTGAATAAATGTTTTTCATCATCAGATCCCATGTATAAACCTTAGGGCTGAAATTCGTACTGTGGATCAATTTTACAAAAAGTGCTTCTGTTCCGGAAACAGTTCCATTTGTCTGACTTGTTAATTCTCCAACATGATATGGAACTCCATTGATCGTATATTCAAAAGCAACAGCCAGTACATCATTCGGTTTTAATTTTGAATTCAGGGAGATGTAACCAAGGTTTGCATTTAATGTGTATTCAGAAGCAGCAAGTAATCGGGCATTACCAACTGTCTCATAGTTTTTCTTCACAAGGAAATTTTGTGCAGACAAAGCATTCAGTAAACTGACGTTGGAGATGTCACGAAGTTGTGGAATGTTAGGAAGTACAGAATAGAGATCGTTGGAGTTATCTGATGGTATCGGACTCGCACCAGTTGTGCCTGTTACAAATGACTGTGATGGATCAGGATTTGTTTCGCCTAGATCTGCAAATGCAAAAATGTTTCTGTTTTGATTATTAGTAGAAATGGTCTGACGATTTGTGATCCAGACTTCAATTCTTGTAATGTTCACTGAAGATGAAACACGATTCAGATCCCGAAGGTTAGCGTCATATGTGTCCTTGAAATATTGTGCTAAAAAGAAGTGACGCATATCTTCGTACTGATCTGCTTTGATCTCAAAAGTAGAAGTTTGTGCACCACCTTCTACTTTTACTGTCTTCGCCTGAGTTTTATTTTGCGAGAAAACTCCGGTCACCATTAGCTTACCAAACTGTAATTGTGTTTTCAAACCGAATAATCCCTGCGATCCTTGAATTAACTGCGTTGGTAAAGTCAAAGTGATATTTCCGGCTTCTATCTTTTTGATGATGTCATCTTCATAACCGGTGTATTCGATCTTCATTTTATTTTCGAAGTCGAATGTTGCTTCAGTATTGTAATTCGTCGTCAGTTTCATCTTATCACCGATGTTGGCAATAACATTCATCTGAATTTTTTCTTTGAAGTCGAAAGTAGTTACAGTTCTTTGATCAAGTGGAATTGCAGGGTTCTCGCTTTTGTTGATATTCACACCAAAACTTAATTCAGCATTTCCTTGCGGACGAATATCAATTGTGTTTCCACCAAATATCCTGTCAAATACAACACTGTTAATTGTGATCTTCGGCGCGAATGCTTTTTTATTCAATTCATCTTCTTCGCCTGCACGTTGTTTCCAGTAGTCTTTTGTGGTCTTCTTAAATTCTTTTTCTACAAATTCGTCAAAAGTTAAATAGGATGGGTTACGATAAAAAAGTTCGCCCATGTTTTCATTGATGTTGTAGCGATTATTTTCCACATCATATTGAACATCAGTTTTGATATTCGAAGGGTCTTTCATGTACATTGGATTCGAACTCCCATCGTCGGAGTAAGAATCAGCAATCCGGTCGCGGAAAGGATAGACTAGCGTGTCAGAATCAGCGGGAGCTATAGTGGATGCAAGTTCGTAATCGTAAGTGGCAGGTTTACTTGTACCCCAGATCATGGTTAGTACAGACAAAGCGCTACCAATCCCGAAAATGACCTTCTTCAAACTTTTCAAGGCGTATTAATTTAATGAATGTTGTGTTTCAGCGTAGAGGTTGGGCTCGATACTTCAATCAATTTTAAACAGAGGGCTAAAAATAGTTTTTTTTACCCATTAAACGATAAAAATTAAAGCGCTTTTAGTGCATTTCTGATCAAATCTTCAACATTCGAAGAAGGAGTAGTTTTGAGCAAAGAATCAAGCGTTTTTCGACATTATTTTTGACGAAACCAAGTGTTACCAAAGCGGCCATTGCTTCGTTTTTCACCTTTAAATTGCTTAGTGTGGAAGGAATAATACCTTCTTTCATCAGCTTACTTTTTAATTCCAGAATTACCCGCAATGCAGTCTTTTCGCCGATCCCTTTTATGCTTTTCAGCTTTGAGGAATTATCACTCAAAATACATTGCTCGATTTCCTGAACATTCATGCTCGATAACATCATCCGCGCTGTATTGCAACCAATTCCGGAGACCGTAATCAACAAGCGGAAAAGTCGTCTTTCTTCTTCGTCAAAGAAGCCGTATAACGTATGTGCATCCTCAGTTATTTGAAGGTGCGTTAACAATCGAACATTCTCATTGTCACTGAGTTTCGAATATGTATTGAGCGAAATGTTAACGAAATATCCGACGCCGGCGCATTGTACCACAATGAATGCCGGGTTCTTTTCAATCATTTTTCCTTCTAAGGAGGTGATCATTCAGGGGAATTTTTTCCGAAAGTAAGAAAATTTGGGGCAAGAAATTCTGCGACTGGACTTTTTGTGTTGGGGTGTAGTTTGCAGGTTTGTGTTTGTGTTGGGTGAAGTCTGCTGGTTTGTGTTTGTGTTGGGTGAAGTCTGCTGGTTTGTGTTGGGGTGTAGTCTGCAGACTACACCCCAACACAAACCAGCAATTCGTTTTTAAAGACATAATGCTTTTCGGATTTCTTTTTCGTTTATTTTCCTTTGGCAAATTATTTCGTCATTTATGTGCGACCCCTCCGGGGTCGTGGGTGTTTGGTCTATGTCATTTCTACAAATATGCGACCCCTTCAGGGCATAGCCGTCAGGTTAAGCCGCCATGTTTAGAATCGAAAATGGAGAGCGTTTATTGGATTTCTGTTCTTTCAGGCAGGTATGTTCGACCAGTACGAGAATATTATTTAGGAACTCCGATAGATTCTTTTTCTTTAAAACAGCTAAACTTAATTCTGGCAAAACTTCCTTTACACATTTATAGAGCTTCATTTCACTGAGTTCCTTTTTATTTATCTCCCAGACTATTTTTTTAAAGCAGATCATTATATTGGTTACAAGAATGACCAACAATAATAATCCATAATGCATGCATTCAAAGCGTTGACGTTTCATAGATTTAACCTGATCTATTTTGTATACTGACTTCCACGCCTTGAATATTATTTCAATTTGCCATCTTAGGCTATAATAATTTCTGGCGTTTTCCATTGGTAATTCTTCTTGAGAAGTATTAGTAATATAAGCATTGAGATTACAGAATCGAAGTCGATCTCTGCTAATGTTTTTACGTTTATTCTGTTTGTCTGTTTTTAATTTTCTCC
The DNA here is from genome assembly GCA_016711505.1 of Bacteroidota bacterium. Classification (NCBI taxonomy): domain Bacteria; kingdom Pseudomonadati; phylum Bacteroidota; species Bacteroidota bacterium. Next base: position 181,734 of record JADJSV010000007.1, read on the forward strand.
TTTTTTGATCTGAGATTTGATCCGGCACTTTTTCCAGTATCAACCGAACTGGCAATTTTTCCTTTCGGTCAATCCATACTTGAAATTGACGGATCTCACCTGACTTCATTTTCTTTTCTTCCTTGAGCAAATCAATTGCGACATATTCATCTTTATGTTTTTTGAATACCACTCTCCCAAATCGAAATCTACTTAAGAAATAGGCTCTGCGTTTTGCAATTTGTTTGAACCTGTCAATATTAAAATAGCCCAGATCTTCAATGATAAGATCATTTTTCTCTAAAAAGCAAATTTCACTCGAATAATCGGTTGCAACTCCGGAACGATTAACTAATGAAACAATTGATGCAGAAATTAAATCAAAACAATACTGAACCTTAATGGATGATGGGCTGGCTGCGCCTCCACTTCCTTTGTAAATTTTTTTAAATAAAGGAGGTAGTTCAAATTGGGTAGAGTCCCCAATTAAAATGCGTTTGAATTTTTTATGAGTCCAGATAAAATTAATGGCTAACTTTTGCTTCAAAGCGTGGGATACCATTTCTTTCATAAACGCTGAGGCAGAATCAGTGAAACGTTCCTGAAGACTTTGTTTCGTTATTTTTTTTCCTCTCTGAAGTAAATATCGGCATAGCCCTTCCAGACTAATGAAATCTTCCCTTTGATGGGCAAATAAGCAGAGAAAAAAAAATCCATGGCTTTTAAGATTCTATTGCGCTGAATAAAACCGTGTTTTATGGATAGCTTATCAATGATTTTTTTATCAAATAATTTGTTGATCCGATCGATCAATTTACTTTTGTCTTGCAGTACATCGGTGTGAGTCATATAAGTTTGTTTGGTAACTATTTATACGGCCTGTTCCTTTGTACTGCTTTTGTTTTTTATCCTAATTTTCAACTGTTTAATGTCAATTTCCTTAACCTGACGGCTATGCCCCTTCAGGGTCGGCAGCCTGGAAGATTTTCGACAATTTGAAATTCGCAAATCACAATGTGCGGGGTAAAGTTTAAACACTATAGCTTTAGTATAGTTCGCAGCATAATTTTTTTGTGTTGGGGTGTAGTCTGCAGACTGCACCCCAACACAATTTGTAATCTGCAGACTTCACTCTAACACAAACCAGCAATTCGTTTTTAACGACATAATGCTTTTCGGATTTCTTTTCGTTTATTTTCCTGGCGAATTATTTCGTCATTTTATGTGACCCCTCCGGGGTCGTGGGTATTCGGTCTATGTCATTTCTACAAATATGCGACCCTTTCAGGGTCGGCAGCCTGGAAGATTTTCGACAATTTGAAATTCGCAAATCACAATGTGTTGGGGAAGTTTGCATTCCATTGCTTTAGTGTAGTTTGCAGTCTAATTTTTTTGTGTTGGGTGTAGTCTGCAGACTACACCAACACAAAAGAGTCTGCAGATTATAAAACACAAAATAGAGTCTGCAGATTATACAACACAAAATGGAGTCTGCAGATTATACATCACAAAAAGGCTGCCCCTTTTGAGACAGCCTCTGATATATTTTCTGCTAACTCATCACGAATTCTTCCTCGACTGCGCGTCAACAACAGCAATCGTCACCATGTTCACGATCTCACGAACAGAACTTCCTAACTGAAGTACGTGAACAGGTTTTTTCATTCCTAAAAGTATTGGTCCGATTGCTTCGGCAGCACCCATTTCCTGTGAAAGTTTGTATGCTATGTTTCCTGATTCCAGATTCGGGAAGATCAGAACATTTGCACCTTCATTTGCGAATTCGCAGAATGGAAAATTGTCGGAAAGGAGGGAAGGGTTCAATGCAAAATTTGCCTGCAATTCTCCATCGACCATCATGACCGGATATTTCTGATGAAGGATGGCAACGGCATCTCTCACTTTTTGTGCAGAAGCTTCACTTGATGAACCGAAGTTCGAAAGAAAGTAATGCTATGCGAGTTTGATATTGAATTGCTGTACCGCCCAAGCGGTAAGTACAGTAATTTCTGCAAGATCTTCTGCTGTTGGATTTACATTCACAGTGGTATCGGCAAAAAAGATCGGTCCCTTTTTTGTGACCATAATATACATACCTGCAACTTTTTTCACTGACTCTTGTGTGCCTATGATCTGCAATGCCGGACGAATTGTATCGCCATATTTTCTTGTCAGGCCGGAAATCATTGCATCTGCTTCTCCAACATCAACCATCATGGCGCCGTAATAATTACGTTCGTTCATGATCTTCTTGGCTTCGTACAAAGTCAGTCCGCGGCGCTTGCGTTTCAGGAATAAAAGTTCTCCGAAATGATTTCTCTTTTCATCTTCTACACGCGGATCGATGATCGGTGTATCACCCAGATCAAGATTATTTTCTTCGATCAACCTGCGGATCTTCTCTTTGTTACCAAGCAAAATAGGTTTTGCAATTCCTTCATCGCGCACGATCTGTGCAGCTTTCAGAATTTTATAGGTATCAGCTCCGTAAATACAATTCGTTGAGGATGTTGCTTGCTTTTGCTTAACTACACGAATAAGTTTGTTATCTAACCCTAATCGTTTGCGCAATTCATCGCTGTAATTATTCCAGTTAGTGATCGGTGCCTGAGCTACTCCTGATCCCATTGCAGCTTTTGCAACGGCAGGTGCAACAGTTGTGATCAATCGTGGATCCAGTGGTTTTGGAATAATGTAATCAGTTCCGAAGGTGATGTTCTTTGCAATATATGCAAGATTCACAATTTCAGGAACAGGTTCTTTTGCGAGTTCTGCAATTGCACGAACTGCGGCAAGCTTCATCGCTTCATTGATCTGTTGCACGCACATCAAGTGCTCCACGGAAATAAAAGGAAATCCTAAAACATTGTTTACCTGATTAGGAAAATCAAGAACGTCCTGTGGCTATGATAATATCTTCACGCGAATCCCGGGCTTCATTATAAGTGATCTCCGGATCAGGATTTGCTAATGCAAATACGATCGCTTTTTTTGCCATCGACTGTACCATTTCTTTTGATACAATATTTCCTTTTGAAAGACCAAGAAAAAAACATCTGCACCTTTCATTGCTTCATCAAGTGTATGCAGATCGCGTTTAGTGGCAAATATTTTTTATTCTCATCAAGATCAGCTCTGTCTGCACGGATCACACCAGTACTGTCAAGCATGACAATATTTTCCTGTTTAGCACCAAGCGATATGTATAATTTTTGCATAAGATAGCAGACGCTCCGGCACCGCTGACAACAATAAGAACTTCATCAATTTTTCTTGCCAGTTCAAGTGCATTTTGGTAATGCAGCAGCAGAATGATGGCTGTTCCATGCTGATCATCGTGCATGATAGAATTTTCAATTCATTCTTAAGACGTTTTTCGATCTCAAAACTCCGGAGCGCTATATCCTCAAAATTGAGTCCTCCGAATGTTGGCGAAATTGCTTTAACTGTTGCAACAAATTTGTCCACGTCGGTTTC